>JAPVSX010000203.1:0-5897 GCA_047519495.1 Armatimonadota bacterium | reverse complement strand
GTCCGCGGCCGAGTGGAGGAAGTGCTTCCAGTTCCGCTGCGCGTCCTCCCGGGCCTCGCGCACCTTCACCGTGAGCTCCTCCACCGAGAGGCCGGCCAGGTCGTCCGCCGGCACAGCCCCCTCGGCCGCGCCATCCCCGGGCACGCCCTGGGCCTCGGGGCGGTCGCCGCTGTGCTCCATCGTCATTTCCGGCACCTCGCCTAGGACTTGTCGGACGGCTTGAACTCAGCGTCGATCACGTCTTCGCTGCCGCTCTTGCTGCCGTCCCCGGGCTGGGCGCCCGGCCCGCCGGTTCCGGCGCCCGCCGCGGTGGTCCGCTTGTACATCTCCTCGCCGAGCTTGAAGCTCGCCTGCTGGAGCACCTCGGTGGCGCGCTTGATACGGTCGTCGTCGTCGCCCTTGAGCGCCTCCTTGAGCTCGCCGAGCGCGGCCTCGACTTTCCCCCGCTCCTCCGCGGAGACCTTGTCTCCGACTTCCTTGAGCATCCGCTCGGTCTGGTAGGCCAGGCTGTTCCCGCGGTTCTTGATCTCCGCGGCGTCCCGCTTCCGCTGGTCCTCGGAGGCGTGGGCCTCGGCCTCCTTAATGAGGCGATCCACCTCGCGCTTGTCGAGCGTCCCGGTGCCGGTGATCTTGATCGACTGCTCGCGCCCCGTCGCTCTGTCCTTGGCCGACACGTTCAGGATGCCGTTCGCGTCGATGTCGAACGTGACCTCGATCTGCGGCACGCCGCGCGGCGCGGGCGGGATCCCGTCGAGCAGGAACTTGCCGAGCGTCCGGTTGTCGCGGGCCATCGGCCGCTCGCCCTGCAGCACGTGGACGTCCACGGCCGTCTGGCCGTCCTCGGCGGTGCTGAACGTCTCCGCCTTCCGCGTCGGGATCGTCGTGTTGCGCGGGATCAGGACCGTGTTGACCGCCCCGAGCGTCTCGATCCCGAGGGAGAGCGGCGTCACGTCGAGGAGCACGACCTCCCGCACCTCACCCGCCAGGACGCCGGCCTGGATCGCCGCGCCCACGGCCACGACCTCGTCCGGGTGCACCTCCTTGTTCGGCTCCTTGCCGGTCAGCCGGCGCACGAGCTCCTGCACGCTCGGCATCCGGGTCGCGCCGCCGACGAGGATCACCTCATCGAGGTCCTTCTCGCTCAGCTTGGCGTCGGCGAGCGCCTGCTTGAACGGCCCGATGCACCGCTCGACCAGATCGGCCGTCAGCTCGTCGAACTTCGCCCGCGTGAGGACCACGTCGAGGTGCTTGGGGCCGGTCGCGTCCGCGGTGATGAACGGCAGGTTGATGGAGGTCTGCACGACGGTGCTCAGCTCGATCTTCGCCCGCTCGGCCGCCTCGCGCAGCCGCTGGAGCGCCTGGCGGTCCGCTCTCAGGTCGATCCCGTTCTGCTTGCGGAACTCGTCGGCCAGCCAGTGGACGATCCGCTCGTCGAAGTCGTCGCCGCCCAGGTGGGTGTCGCCGTTCGTCGCCTTGACCTCGTAGACGCCCTCGCCGATCTCGAGGATCGAGACGTCGAACGTCCCGCCGCCGAGGTCGAAGACGAGGATCGTCTTGGCGTGCTTCTCCTCGAGCTTGCGCCCGTACGCCAGGGCGGACGCCGTCGGCTCGTTGATGATCCGCAGCACCTTGAGGCCGGCGATCTCGCCGGCGTTGCGCGTCGCGGTGCGCTGCGCGTCGTTGAAGTAGGCGGGGACCGTGATCACCGCCTGCTCGATCTTCTCGCCCAGGTAGGCCTCGGCGTCGGTCCTGAGCTTCTGGAGGATCATCGCCGAGATCTCTTCAGGCGTGAAGATCTTGCCGGCCGCCGGGATGTTGACGACCGCGGCGCCCCCCTTCCCCTCTTCGACCTTGTAGGGGACCATCTTGCGCTCCGTTTCGACCTCGCCGTAGCGGCGGCCCATGAAGCGCTTGATCGAGAAGACGGTGTTTTCCGGGTTGAGGATCGCCTGCCGCCGGGCCATCTGGCCGACCAGGCGCTCCCCCGTCTTCGTGAACCCCACGACCGAGGGGGTCAGCCGGCTGCCTTCCGAGTTCGGGATGACCGTCGGCTCACCGCCGATCATCGTCGCAATCACAGAGTTGGTCGTCCCGAGATCGATACCCACTACCTTCGCCATGCCCGTGTCCTCCCGGCGGCGCTGCGCGCCGCGTCTGCGTCTCGCGTCTTGTGTTACCCGACCTGCACCTTCACCGAGGTCGGCTTCACCCGCTCCGACTTCGGGATCTTGATCTCAAGCACACCGTCCTTGTACGTCGCCCGGGCCTCGCTGCTCTTCACCTCGGTCGTAAGCGGCAGCGTCCGCGAGAACGCGCCGTACCGGAGCTCGCGCCGGTGGTAGTTCCGGTCCCTGTGCTCTTCCTCCCGCTTCGTCTCGCCCCGGAGCGTGATGGCGTCGTTCGTGACGGTGATGTCGACGTTCTTCGGGTCGATGTTCGGCAGCTCCGCCCGCACGACGACATCGTTCCCCGTCTCGAACATCTCCACCGCCGGCGCCCACTCGAGCACGGCGAAGTCGCGCGACGGACGGCGGGTATTGAACTCGTCGAACAGCTTCTCCATCGACCGCCGCAGCGTGCTCACGTCGTCAAACGGATCCCAACGTAGAATGCTCATCGCCCTCGCCCTCCTCTCCCTCGTGGTCGGTTTTCCTCTGTGCCTGTCTTCTGAGACCGCCCCCCATCCGGGGGCGCCTCCGGTTCCTCAAACACCCACGCGATCTCCTCATGGTAATGTTCCTGGATCTGTAGGAGCATCCGCACCCCGGCGAGGTTGAGCCCCTTCTCCTCGGTGAGGTAACGGATCATCCGCACCCGCTGGATGTCCCGCTCCGAGTACAGGCGGATTCGGTGCCGCCGGACCGGGGACAGGAGTCCCCGCTCCTCGTAGATCCGGAGCGTCCGCGGGTGGCATCCCAGCAGGTCGGCGGCGATGCTGATCACATAAACCGGCGTGTCCGGCGCTCTTTCCTTCACCGCATGCTCCCCTTCTGCTCGCCTGCCCCGGAGGATAACACCTGTAATGTTGGATGTCAATAGATCTGACAATGGTATTGTCAAGTTATGGACACCACCCATGCCGGACGGCATCTCGATCTGTTTCCCTTCACCTCGACTCCATGGGCTCCGGGGATTTCAGACGCGGCTGACCAGAGAGAGACTGAGGGAAAGATTGAGGCGGAAATTGAACCTAGACGCGCGATGCAAGTGCAGCGTCGATGCGCTTCTTGAGCTGCTCCTTCGGCATGTAGCCGACGATCCGCTCGATCAGCTCCCCGCCCCGGAAGATGCCGAGCGTCGGGATGCTCATGACGCTGTACTTGGCGGCGATGCCGCCGTTCTCGTCGACGTCCAGCTTGACGACCCGGAGCCTGCCCTCGTACTCACCGGCGAGTTCTTCCACGATCGGGGCGATCATCTTGCACGGCCCGCACCATATCGCCCAGAAGTCCACCAGCACCGGCGTCGGCGACTTCAGCACCTCGGTGTCGAACGTCTGCTCCGTCACGCTCTGCGCTTTCCCTGCCATGTCCATGCTCCTCCCATGAGAAGATCACTGTTTGCTACAACTTCGCGTCCCCCGCCCTTATTCCCGCGCCGCGGCCAGTGCCGCCGCGCCTGCTGCGCGAGGCCCCGCGCCGCCCGCGTCACGGCCGGCGGAGCGTCGCGAGCGCCACCGCCAGCAAGGCGGCCATCCCGCCGGCGCCCAGGCATCCGACCCGCCTGGTCCCCGCTCCCGGCGCGCCCGCGTCGGCGGTGCGGGAAGACCGCAGCGAGAGCCGCGTTGCGGTCTTGAACTCCCGGACCGCCTCGCCGATCCGGCCCTGCTGCTTGTACACGATGCCGAGGTTCTGGTGGGCGATCCAGTAGTCCGGATCCATGGCGATCGCCTTCTGATAGCAGGCGACCGCCTCGTCCAGCCGTCCTTCCTCGCGGTAGACGTTGCCGAGGTTGCTGTGGGCCGGGGCGTACCGCGGGTCCAGCTGGATCGCCCGGGAGAACTCTGTGCGGGCGTCCTCCCACTGCCGCCGGTGAACATAGGCGACCCCGAGCTTGCTGTGGGCCAGCGCCGACGACGGCGACGCCGTGACCGCCCGCTGGAAGACGGCGACCGCGCCGCCCCAGTCTTCGGCGGCGAGCCGCGCTTCGCCCTCGGTGAGGAGAGAGGTGATGTCCTGGGTGCTCATCTCGGGTGGCACTCGCGGGAGCAGCTCCGACGCGCCTGACATGACCGGGCGTATTGGCTCACGCCGTAGGCCCAGGCAACACCGTCCGGTCCCTTCGCAGGCGGCGCGGGCGGTTCCTTTGGAGGCCGGGCTCAGGCGCAGATCGCGATGGGGTCGGGCGGCGGGCGAGGACGCTACGCGGAGGTTCGCTCCAGCATCGGCTGGCCCGCCCACAGCGGCAGGTCCTCGACGATGTCGTCCGTGTCGTGCTCAAGCGCCGCCTGCGCGATCGCGGCGGCTTCGCGGCCCCAGATCGCCTCGCCCGCCTGGACGCGCGCGCCCCGGTAGGCATGCAGGAGGGCGCGGACCTCGAGGTAGGGTCCGACGAGCGCGGGATCGACCTCGCGCGCGCCATTGATCTGCGCGACCACGTCGGCGTTGTCGCTGTGCACGACGACCCAACGCGACCCCAGCCGCCGGGAGTTCCAGAGGGCGTAGAGGATCCCTCGGAACGCGGCGAGCTCCCTGGTCGCTACGCCGGGCAGCCTGCGGCCGATACGGCGGAGGACGCGCCCCTGCGCGTCCACGAACACGACGCCCATCCCCGCATGGCCGTCAGCGGGCTCCGCCGCCGCCACGTGCGCGTGGATGGCTCTCGCGCTCACCTCGGACTCTCCTGTCCGCATCATCACACCCCACGCTCCAGCAGGGCCGTGAGGACGACCAGTCCGGCCAGGAGCAGCAGCTTCAGGCGGACCAGATCCCGGTCATCTCCAAAACGCCGCCAGACGCTCCGGTGTTCCGCCCGGCGCCCCGGACGCCCTGACGTCCGCCGGGTCTGTCGGACGTCCCGGGCCCACTGCATTCGCACGCTCCGGGGCCGGAGGGGTGGTGCCGCGGTCTGGGCGAGCCGCGCCGCGCTCACGACCATCCGTATACTCCGCGGTACGCGCGCATGAGCCCGATGACCCGGCCGATGATCTGGAACTCGCCTAGGATCGGCTGGTAGACGGGGTTCTCGGGCATCAGGACGGGCGTGCCCTCGTCCATGGCCAGCCGCTTGACCGTGGCCTCCTCCCCGAACAGCGCGACCACAACCTCCCCCGGGGAGGCGGCAGGCTGCCGCCGCACCACGACGATGTCGTCCGGCAGGATCCCGGCCCCACTCATGCTGTCCCCGCGCACGCGAAGCAGGAAACATCCCCGCACGTCCCCGAGCAGCTTCCGGGGGACCTCCATGTGCTCTTCCACCTGTTCCTCGGCGAGCGACGGAGGACCGGCCGAGACCCGGCCCACGAGGGGGAGGGTGACCGCATCTTCTCCTTTGATGAGGGTCTTGTCCATGACCTCCAGCGCCCGCATCCGCTCGCCGTGGCGGCGAATGCACCCTTTCCGCTCAAGGGCCATGAGGTGCTGGTGGACCGTCGAGGGAGACCGGAGACCCAGCGCCTCCGCGATCTCGCGCACGGAGGGCGCGTAGCCTTTCGCCTGGGCCTCCTTCACAAGATAATCGAAGATCTGCTGTTGCCTGCCGGTAAGACCCCGCCTCTTCACCCCTCTACCCCCTCCCAGGAGATCGGACAGGCGTCCCCGATTTCTAGCCTGATCTTATCGAACTCTTGTACGGTATATCAAATAGGGCAGTGATCGAACATATGTACGCATCAACGGTTGATTCGCGTCAGGGTGGCTATGGCTCGTTCGCACGCCGTTTTTCTGGGCCGGACGCTG
>JAPVSX010000202.1:0-6320 GCA_047519495.1 Armatimonadota bacterium | reverse complement strand
TTGGAGGATCGGCTGTTAAAATAGCCAGTGTAATGGCTAGAACAACTGTGACGATGACCGAGGCCAAGAACCGCCTCACGGCCCTCATCCGGCGTATGGGCAGTGGTGGCGAGATCACGATTACGAAGCGGGATCGCCCCACCGCGGTCATCCTGCCCTGGGAAGCGTACAAGCGACTGCAGAGGCAGGCCGCCGCCGTGCGGCTGCGCGAGCTTCGAGATGCGCTGACCGGTTCCGGGCTGGATGCCCACAAGATCTACCGCGAATCTCGCGCGCAGCTTGAAGATCGCACCTGATGCCGCGGCCGGTGGTCGCAGACGCAAGCGCGATCCTGCCGGCGTGGCTCCCCGCTGAACGCCATCAAGCCCAGGCCGACCTCCTGATCGCGGGACATGCGGAGGGCCGCATCCACCTCTGCGCCCCTCCGCTGTTGGCCCACGAGATCCTCAACGCCTTGTCTCTCGCGGTCCGTGGCAAGGCAGGCGCGCCGCCGCGGCTCACCGAGGAGGGTGCGGCCGAGCGATGGCAGCTCTTCTGTGATCTGAGCATCGAGCTCGTTGCCGTTGACGGCATCGCCGGTCGGATCATCAGTCTTGCTCGCGCACTCGAGCGGCCCAGCACCTATGATGTGACCTACGCCGCCCTCGCAGAGAAGCTGGGTGCCCTCATGGTGACCGGCGACGAGCGCTTCTTGAACGCCGCGAGAGGACACCTGCCCTGGGTGCGCCCCGCGTGGGAGATACCAAGAATCCTCACGTGATTCTGTCGAACCGGAGCGAGGCAAGATAGGCGGCCTCCTCCCGCGCCGCCCCAAGCTCGAGCCGCGCGGATCCCGAGTCAATCGTACGACCCACCGCGCATCTCGGTCTCACGCACCACGTGTCTCCTCACAGCCTGCCTCGCGGTAGAAGGCTCCGCGTGATCATGGCATTCCCCTGATGACCGCGGCGGGCCTATCACCTCCCCACTGTCTAGGCCCTTCGACCGATGTCGGGAGCGCGAGGACACGGTACCATCGAGGCACAGAGATGAGCCTCATCGGAGTGTTGCCTGGCACCGGGAGGAGGGACGGAGATGAGTATTGCCAAGCGCGATCTCCTGCGGGCCGCCGCAGAGGGCGCGGTGTCCGCCAGGCGAGCGGAGGCCCGATGGAATACGGTCGGGGGGCGTCTGGGCAGCAATGGTCGGGCTTCTTCCTCCAGGCAGGAACGAGTTTTTGACTCAGAGGACCGGTGATGCGGCGCGCGGTGCTGAGAGTTCGTCTCAAGGCTCGTGCTTTCGAGGAGGCGCTGGCGCGCCGCAACATGACCAAGGCGGCCTTCGCCCGCCAGACGGGCCTCAACCGCACGCACCTCAGCGACCTGCTCGCCGGCCGCACCGTCCCCGGCGCGCGCACGCAGCAGCGGATACTCAATGCCCTCGGCGGGACGTTCGAACAATTCTTCGAGATCGTCCGGCGCAAATAGCCTGGATCGGCCGCCGCCCGGCACGGAAGAGGTAAAGCAGCGCCTACAAGCCCTATCAGCTCATCGGTAGTCGCCGAGCCATCGCACCCGCGGGGCATTGACCGCATTCACGAGGCGCCGATCCCCTGTCCACAGCTCGCAATCGAGCGTCGGCAGAGTCAGCCTATCCGTTCGAACCGAAGCGATGCGAGATACGCGGCTTCCTCGCGCGCCGCCTCGTGCGCCCGCGCCCACGCGATCACCCGAAACCGCACCTCGTCGCTCCGGCGGGCCTGCGCCAGCCGCCGGAGATCGGGGCGCACCACCGCACCGATCTTGGGATACCCGCCCGCGGTGGGGCCGTCGGCCATGATCACGATCGGCTGGCCCCCGGCCGGCACCTGGATCGCCCCGGGGAGGAGCCCGTCGGAGAGGAGCTCCGCCCGGGCGCGGTGGACAAGCCTGGGACCGTCCAGGCGGTACCCGAAGCGGTCGATCTCCATGCTGATCCGGTACGCCTCGCCGGCGAGGGCGGCCACCGCGTCATCCGTGAAGTATCCCTCCTGCGGTCCCAGGACGACGCGCAGCTCGCACGCGCCGCCCACCGGGGGCCGCAGCGGCGCCGCAAGGGCGAGCCGCGCCGAGGGCGCGCGCTGGATCGCGGCCAAACGGTCGCCGCCCTGGAGCCGCCGGCCGCCCAGGCCGCCGAGCGCGGCCCGCGTGTACGTGGCCCGGCTGCCGAGCGCAACCGGCACGTCCATCCCGCCGGGCAGCGCGAGGTAGCCCCACTGCCCCGCG
Source organism: Armatimonadota bacterium (assembly GCA_047519495.1). GTDB lineage: Bacteria > Sysuimicrobiota > Sysuimicrobiia > Sysuimicrobiales > Segetimicrobiaceae > JAPVSX01. The sequence goes on along the minus strand of JAPVSX010000202.1, from coordinate 4,077 downwards.
CGCGGCGCCCCGAACGCGAGGATGTCGCCTTCCCGAAGGTCGAACGCCGACCACATCGGCGCGGGGCGCCCGTTCACCGCCGGAGAGTGGTCGGCGCCGCCGAGGACGACGACGGTCCGCCGGGCCGCCACCAGCCGCGGGCCCGGCGCCGCAAACTCCAGCGCCGCGGCGCCCGGCGGATTGCCGAGCAGGAGGTTCGTCACCCGGAGCGAGAGCGGGTCCATCGCCCCGCCCTGCGGCAGCCCGAACCGCCGGTAACCGGGACGCCCCAGGTCCTGGACCGTTGTCAACAGCCCCCCCTCCTCGACGACGAAGTCGGGACGGACCGCGGCCGGCGCGGGCGGCGCCTGCTCCTCGACCGGCGCCTCGCGCTCGTACTCGGCCGCCGAGATCGCGACAAACCGCGCGCGGTCCCCCGCGTCCAGCAGGAACGGCATCGTCCGGTCCGGGTCGTAGATGCGCAGGGGCGTCCGGCCGATCAGCCGCCACCCGCCCGGGCTCTCGATCGGGTACACGCCGGTCTGCTGGCCGGCCATCGCGACGGTGCGCGCGGGCACGCGTGTGCGTGGGGAGGTGAGGCGGGGGACGCGCAACGGAGGGGGGAGCGTCCCCATGTAGGGAAAGCCCGGGGAAAAGCCGAGCATGTAGACGCGGTACTCGCGTCTCGTGTGGAGGGCCACGACGTCGGCCTCCGGCAGCCCGACCTCGGCGGCCACGGCCGCGAGGTCGGGGCCGTGCGGTCCGCCGTAGGCGACCGGGATTTCGATGAGGCGGCCCGGGGGCAGGCGCCCGGGGTCGGCCTCAGCCGCCGCCGCGGCCGCCGCCGCGCGCACCTCGGCGGCTGTGGTGCGCAGCGGGTCGTAGACCAGCAGGAGCGACCGGTACGTCGGGACCGACTCGACCACGCCCGCCGGCGGGCGCTGCTCCAGGACGTGCCGGAGCGCCCGGACCGCGTCGTTCGCCTCGTCGGAGATCTCGTCTCCCCCGTACTCCGCGACGAGGCCCGCGTCTCCGAGCGGCAGGAAGCGAGGACGGGGTGCGGGCCGCTCCGGCTCCCCGGAAGGACGCGGCGGCGCAGGCCTCACGTGGCCGGCTGCGGCGACCGCGGATACGATCCCAGGACCCGCAGAAACGTCGTGTGGCGCCGGAGCTCGGCGAGGGCGTCACGCAGGGGGGCGTCGTCCGCGTGGCCGTCGACGTCGACATAGAAGGTGTAGTCCCACGGCCGCTGCCGCCCCGGCCGCGACTCGATCTTCGCCAGGTTGATCCCGCGGGTCGCGAGCGCCCCCAGCGCGGCGTAGAGCGTGCCCGGCTTGTTCTCGACAACGAACACGATCGAGGTCTTGCTGCCCTCGGCCCGAGGCGCCGGTGTGCTGCTGATCACCAGGAAGCGGGTGAAGTTGTTGGGGTTCGTCTCGATCCCTTCCGCCAGGATCTCGAGCCCGTAGAGCTGCGCCGCCCGGCGGCTGGCGACCGCCGCGCAGCCGGTGAGCTGCTCCGCGCGGATCGACTTCGCGCTCCCGGCCGTGTTGTAGGCGGGAATCACCTCGACGCCGAGCCGCCGGAGGTAGACGTCGGATTGGGCGAGCGCCTGGGGGTGCGAGTACACGCGCCGGATCTGGTCGAGCCGCTGGCCGGGCAGGGCCATCAGGCAGTGGCTCACGCGCAGGTCGAGCTCGCCGGCGATCACAACCTGGTGCGCCAGCAGCAGGTCGTACGTCTCGTTGATGCTGCCGGCCTGGGAGTTCTCCACCGGGACGACGCCGCGGTCGGCCCGGCCCGCCGCCACCGCCTCGAAGACCTCGGCGAAGTTCGCGCCCTGGACGGTCTCGACCTCGCCGAACAGGCGGAACACCGCTTCCTCGCTGTACGCCCCGGGCTCTCCCTGAAATGCGACGCGCACAGGCCGCCCCTTTCCTCCCGACCTCACCGCGCGGGCCGGCGCCGTCCGACGGCCGCGCTCACCCGCCGTCCGTGCCGAGCAGCGTCCGGACGCCGCACACGCGCCCGTCCCGAATGAAGACCCGCGGCACGCGCCGGCTCACGCGCGCCAGCACCTCGTACGAGATCGTCTGCGCCGCCGCCGCCACCTCGTCGACCGGGAGGGTCCCCCCCCACAGCTCGACCTCGTCGCCGACGTCAACCGGCGCGTCTCCCGCGTCCACCGTGAGCTGGTCCATGCTCACCCGGCCGGCCAGCGGCAGGCGGCGGCCGCGGATCACGACGTGGGCGGCCCCGCTCGCGAGCCGCGGATAGCCGTCCGCGTAGCCTGCGGGCACCGTCGCGATCGTCGTCTCGCGCGGCGCCCGGTAGATCCGGCCGTACCCGACCGGCGTGCCGGCCGGGACGCGCTTCGTGTGGACGACCCGCGCGCACAGCCGCATCGCCGGCCGGAGGGGGACCCGGGCCGCGAGATGCGGCGCCGGGGCGATCCCATACACCGCGATCCCGCACCGGACGAGATCGAGGTGCGCCTCGGGCAGGCACAGCGCCGCCGCGCTGTTCGCCGCGTGGCGCAGGCCGGGTGCCGGGCCCGCGCGGCCGAGCGCCTCGAGCACAGCGCGAAACGCCCGGAGCTGGTCTCGGGCCGGGCCGAGGTCCGCCTCATCGGCCGTGGCGAGATGGGTGAAGCATCCTTCGAGCACGACGTGCGGCAGCGCGCCGATCTCGCCCGCGAGCGCGACCGCCTCCTCGGGCCGGACGCCCAGGCGGCCCATGCCGGTATCGACCTTCAGGTGGATCCGCCCCAGCCGGCCGGCCTGGCCGGCCGCCCGGCTCACCGCCCGCGCGCCCTCGGCGCGAAACACCGTGACCGTGAGGTCGTGCGCGACGGCCCGCTCCGCCTCCTCGGGCGACGTCGGCCCGAGGAGCAGCACCGGGACCCCGAGACCGGCCCGGCGGAGCTCGATCCCCTCGTCGACCGTGGCGACGCCCAACCCCCACGCGCCGCTCTCCGTCGCCGCGCGCGCCACCTCGACGGCCCCGTGTCCGTAGGCGTCCGCCTTCACGACCGCCATGAGGCGCGTGCCCGGCGCGAGCAGCCCACGGAGCCCGCGGACGTTGTCGCGGATCGCGTCGAGGTCGGTCTCGGCCCACGCGGCCCGCAGCACCCGGGTCAGGTCAGGCGACCGCGGCAACGCCATCGTCCACCTCGCCACGGCGCACGCGGGCGAGCGCCTGGGGGATCGCGTCGGCCACCTCATGCGCCAACAGGCCGAGCTCGCCGCGGGATGCGGCCGCCAGGTCGCCGGCGAGCCCGTGCAGGTACGCGGCGCACGCCGCGGCCTCGAACGGCGGGAGCTGCGCCCCCAGGAGCGCGGCGACGGCGCCGGTCAGCACGTCCCCCACCCCGCCGGTCGCCATCGCGGCGTTTCCGGTCGGGATAACCAGCGCGCGGCCGTCGGGCGCGGCCACGACGGTGCGGGCGCCCTTGAGGACCGTGACCGCGCCGAGCGTCCGCGCCGCTTCGCGTGCGATCCCCGTCCGGTCGCGCTGGACGGCGGCGGCGGTCCGGCCCAAGAGGCGCGCCATCTCACCCGGATGCGGCGTGATCACGACCGGTCCGGGGACGTCCCGCAGCCGCAGGGGCTCGCCGGCCAGCGCATTCAGCGCGTCGGCGTCGACGACGACCGGCGACTCGAGCCGGGGCAGGAGCCGGCGCACGAGCCTGACGACCTCCGGGTGGGTGGTCAGGCCCGGCCCGATCGCCACGACATCGGTCAGGCCCGCGGCCTCGACGATCGCGTCCCCCGCGGCCTCGCTCACCGTCCCGGCCGCGGTCTCCGGGAGCGGGCGCGTCATCGCCTCGGGCAGCGACCCAGGCGGCACCGCGGCGAGGGACTCCGGAATCCCGATCGTCACGAGCCCGGCGCCCGCCCGGATCGCGCCGCGGGCGCACAGCACCGCCGCCCCCGCGAACCCCCGGGCGCCGGCCACCACCAGCACGTGGCCGTAGAGGCCTTTGTGGCTGTCCTCGGGGCGGCGCGGAATGGTCCGGTCGACCCAGCCGGCGAGCGCGAGCGCGGTCGCAATCGGCGCGTCGTCCACGAGCGCCTGCGGGAGCCCGATGTCGGCGAC
>JAPVSX010000201.1:0-20719 GCA_047519495.1 Armatimonadota bacterium | reverse complement strand
TCCGCGCTGATCTGGCTGGTCATCACCGCCACGGTGAGTCTCGGGACGCTGCCGGCCGCGTCGCAACAGCAGCCCCGGCGGGGCGGCACGATCACAATGGCCATCTACCAGGAGCCCGAACTGCTGAACGCTCAGATCGCCACGCAGACCGTCTCGTTCGAAGTGCTCTCCTCGGTCGTGGAGGGCCTGCTCAAGAATGATCCGAAGGGCGAGTACTTTCCCCAGCTCGCCGCGGAGATCCCCACGCGAGCGAACGGGGGCGTGTCCCAGGACGGTAAGACGGTCACCTATCACCTGCGGCCCGGTCTCGAGTGGTCGGACGGCCGCGCGCTCACCTGCGACGACGTGAAGTTCACCTGGCAGGCGATCGTGACCCCGAAGAGCGGTGCGATCGAAACCACCGGGTACGACCAGATCGACGCGGTGGACTGCCCGAATCCCCAGACCGTCGTCGTCCGGTACAAGACCTTTTATGCGCCGTTCCTCTCCCGGTTCCGCTGGATCATGCCCCGGCACGCGACCGGTGATCCAGTCAACATGACGAAGTGGGACTATAACCGCAAGCCCCTCGGCAGCGGCCCGTTCAAGATCACCGAGTGGGTGTCGGCCGATCACATCACCATGGTCCGCAACGACCGGTACCGGCTGAAGGGGCAGTCGTATCTCGACCGGATGATCTTCCGGGTCGTCCCGAGCCGCGAGGTCGGCAAGCAGCTGCTCAAGACCGGCGACGTGGACATCGTGTGGGATCTGGTGGAGCCAGACGTGCTGGAGTTCAAGAGCGTCTCCGGAGTGAAGATCAGCGCGCCACCGGGCCCGACGGCCGAGCGGCTGGTGGTCAACTTCGCCGACCCGACGTTGGATGGCCCGCCCCCGGCCGTCGCCAAACAGCACCCCCATCCGATCCTGGGCGACTCCCGGGTGCGCGAGGCGATCGAACTCGGCATCAACAAGCGGGAGATCACAAGCAAGCTGCTCTTCGGTCTGGCGACGGTGGGCACTAACGAGCTGCACATCGGGTGGGCGCGGTGCGTGACGCCGGTCAGCACCTACAATCCACCGCGCGCCCGCCATCTCCTGGAGGAGGCCGGATGGGTCCCCGGCCCCGACGGCATCCGGGTGGCGAAAGGGGCAAAGTACGCGAAGGACGGCACCCGGCTCCGCCTCAAGCTCCAGACGACAACCGGGAACAAGCTGCGGGAGCAGGCCGAGCAGTTGATCATCGAGTACACGCGCGCAATCGGGCTGGAGTTCTACATCGAGAACGTGCCGTCGGCGGTCCTCTTCGGCTCCTGGGCGAGCGGCGCGTTCCGGAAGCACGGGCATTTCGACGTCCTGATGTATACGACCAACCCCGACGCCGACCCGCACGCGCAGGTCGAAGGCTATTTCGCCTCCTGGAACATGCCGACCGCCGAGAACGGAGGGCGCGGGTTCAACTACGCCCGGTATGCCAGCGACCGGCTGGACGCTGACGTCAAACGGGCCGGGAGCGTGCCTGACCTCAACGCCCGCCGTGAAGCTTACTGCGACGCGATGAAGCAGCTGGTGAACGACCGGCCGCACATCTACCTGTACGATCGGGCCACCCTGAGCGCCTATCGGGACCGCCTCCAGGCGTGGGTTCCCGACGCCTGGGAATATCTGAGCTGGAACGCCCAGGACTGGTGGGTGTCCAGGTAGGCTAGCCGCTTCCACGAACCGGGAGGTCCCGCGAGGCGATGCACACGCAGTCCCCCGCGGGCCCCCGCCGGTCTGACGCGAAATGGGCCGCTACCTCGTCCGGCGCCTGCTGGGGGCCCTGCCGCTGCTGCTCCTCATCAGCGTGGCGGTCTTCTTCCTCATCAACATCGTTCCCGGCGGGCCCACGGCGGCGTACGAGAACAACCCGCACCTGACCCCACAGGACATCGCGCGGATCGAAGCCGAGCTCGGCCTCAACCAGCCGATCTACGTCCGGTACCTGCACTGGCTCGGGGCGATCGTGTCTGGAGACTGGGGATACTCTCTGGCCTCGCGCCGGCCGGTATTGACCGAGATCGGCGAGCGGCTGCCGAACACGATCTACCTGCTGGGGGTGACGTTCGTCGTCACCCTCCTGCTCGCCGTGCCGGCGGGGATGCTCTCGGCGGTCCGTCAGTACTCGCTCTTCGACCACGCGGCGACGACGCTCGCGTTCATGGGCCAGTCGGTGCCGATCTTCTGGTTTGGGCTCCTCCTGATCATCGTCTTCCACGTGACCCTCCGCAACCCGCTGACCGGCCTGCCGCTGTTCCCGGGAGGCGGGATGTACACGCTCGGCGCGCCCTTCTCCGTGGCAGACCGGATCACCCACCTCGTTCTGCCCGTGGCGATGCTCACGCTGGCGACGTCCGCGCAGTACGTCCGGTACATGCGTGCGAGCATGCTCGAGGTCATCCACGAGGACTACATCCGCACCGCCCGGGCCAAGGGGGCGGCGGCGCGCCGCGTGGTGTGGCGGCACGCGTTCAAGAACGCGGCGCTGCCCCTCGTCACGATCATCGCGCTGGACCTTCCCACGCTGTTCGGCGGGGCCCTGTTCACGGAGACGATCTTCAGCTGGCCGGGGATGGGCCGGCTGTTCTTTGACTCAGCCCTCCGGTTCGACTACGCGCTGCTGATGGGCATTATCATAGTCAACGCCGCGCTGATCATCGCCTCGAACCTGGCGGCCGATCTGGTGTACGGGTACCTGGATCCCCGCATTCGGTATGTCTAGGGACCTCCGCCGCGACTCACACCGGGTGACTCCCGAGCCGCCGTCCGTCCCGGCAGCGGAGGCGGCGTGGGAGGCGGAGCGCGGCCCCGCGGCGCCGCACATCCCGTCCCGGGGCCGGCACCGCTCGATGGCCCAGCTGGCGTGGGCGCGGTTCAGGCGGCACCGCATGGCGCTGGTGGGCCTGTTCCTCGTCGCCGTCTTTGCCCTGGGCGCAGCGGGCGCGCGCGCGGTCTCGCCGTACGATCCCGAGAAGTCGGACCTGGACCACCGCCTGGCCGCGCCGACGTGGCAGCACCCGATGGGGACGGACGATCTCGGGCGCGACCTGCTGACCCGGATCCTCTACGGCGGGCGGGTGTCGCTGACGATCGGCGTCATGGCCATGGCGCTCGCGGTGACGATCGGAACAGGCGTCGGGGCGCTCGCCGGCTACTACGGCGGCTGGATCGACAACGTCCTGATGCGGCTCACCGACGTGGCACTGGCCTTCCCCCAGTTGTTCGTCCTGATCCTGCTCGCCCTGGTGCTGCGGACCATCGCCAGCGGGATCCCCATCCTTCGCGGCGGCGTGCTGGCGATCGTGCTCGTCATCGCCCTGCTCTCCTGGATGACCGTGGCACGCCTCGTCCGCGCGGCCTTTCTCTCGCTGCGCGAAGCGACGTTCGTCGACGCCGCCCGGGGCCTCGGCGCCGGCAACGTCCGGCTGATGCTCCGGCACATCCTGCCCAACAGCGTCAGCCCGATCATCGTGGCGGCGACGCTGCGGGTGGCCAGTTCGATCGTCACCGAGTCCGGCCTCAGCTTCCTCGGGTTCGGCGTGCAGCCGCCCGTGCCGACATGGGGGAACATGCTGCAGGCGGCACAAGATCAGATGACGACCGCGCCGTGGACCGCGGTCTACCCGGGCCTGATGATCTTCCTGACCGTGATCGCGATCAACTACATCGGCGACGGCCTGCGGGACGCCCTCGACCCGCGCCACCTGCGCTAGCCCGGCTCCCCCTCGCCGGGAAGCAGGTACAATCCGGTCTCCTGAAACTGGAGCCGGACGCCAGCCCCGGGCCCCGCCGGGCCCTCGAGGGCGAACGGTTCCACGACGGTAACCTCGCCCACCGGCGTCTCGATGAGGTACTCGGTCGTCATGCCCATGAAGAACGCGGTGCGGACGGTGCCGGGGAGGCCGTCGCCGTCCCGCCGGACCGTGATCGCCTCCGGACGCGCGACGACCGTGACGGTGCCGGGCGCCAGGCCTGCCTGGCGGAACGGAAACGCGAACGGGCCGACCGTGAGGCGGCCGTCCGCGTACCGCCCCGGCAGGAGGTTGGCCTCTCCGACGAAGTCGGCGACGAACCGGCTGGCGGGCCGCCGGTATAACTCGACCGGCGTCCCCACCTGTTCCGCCCTTCCCTGGTTCATGACGACGATCAGATCCGAGAGCGCGAGCGCCTCCGCCTGATCGTGGGTGACATAGACGCTCGTGATCCCGAGGCGCCGCTGGAGCTCGCGGATCTCCGCGCGCACGCGCCGCCGGAGCCGGGCGTCAAGGTTACTGAGCGGCTCGTCGAACAGCAGCACCTTCGGCTGCATGACCAGCGCCCGGGCGAGCGCGACGCGCTGCTGCTGGCCGCCCGACAGCTGCGCCGGGAACCGGGGACCGATCTGGGGGAGGCCGACCATCGTGAGGACGTCCTCGACCCGGCGGGCGATCTCCGCGGCGGGCCGCCTGGCGACGCGCAAACCGTACGCGATGTTTTCGAAGACGGTCAGGTGGGGAAACAGCGCGTACGACTGGAACACCATCGTGACGCTGCGGTGGCTGGCCGCCAGCGGCGTGACGTCCTCGCCGCCGATGAGGACCCGGCCGGCGGTCGGCCGCTCCAGGCCGGCGATGATCCTGAGCGTCGTGGTCTTGCCGCACCCCGACGGTCCCAGGAACGTCACCAGCTTCCCTGGTGGGAGGTCGAGGGTGAGGTCATCGACCGCGACGACCGGTCCGAACCGCTTCGTGACGCGCTCCAGGCGCACAGGCGTCGCCGCGTGGACGTAGGCGATGGCGCTCACCAGCGGCTGGCCTCCCGGGCCGCCCGGGGATCGAGCCGGCGGCTCAGCGCGTAGAACGCCGCGATGATCAGGACCATGAAGACCGTGAGGACCGCGGCCAGCGCGGCGCCCCGCCCGTGATTCCCGTACTCCACGTACGACAGGATCTGCGTCGTCGCCAGGTTATGCGCCGGGGAGATCAGGAAGATCACCTGGCTGACTGCGGTCATCGCCCGCACGAATGCGAAGACGAGGCCGGAGAGGATCGCCGAGCGCACCAGCGGCATGACGATCCGCCGGAGCGTCATGGCGGAGTTCGCCCGGAGCATCGTCGAGGCCTCCTCCAGCGAGCGGTCGATCTGGTGAATCGCTGCGATCCCCGCGCGGATCGCGACCGGCATGTTGCGGAAGACGAACGCGAGAATGATGATCACCTCGGTCCCGGTGAGGAGCAGCGCGCCCTGATTGAAGGCGAGGATGTAGCCGACGCCCATGACGGTGCCCGGCACCGCGAACGACAGCATCGAGCTGAACTCGAGCGCGCTCCGGCCGGGGAACTCGACGCGCGTCACCAGGTAGCCGATCAGAAACCCGAGCAGGGTGGATGGGAGGGCGGCGTACAGCGACAGCCGCGTGCTGGTCCAGAACACCGTCCAGCCCTGCGGCGAGAGGTCCTTGAGGTTCTGGAGCGTAAAGGTGTAGTCGAACCCCCACAGCCTGGTCAGACTGCCGACGAACACCGACCCGTAGAGCAGCACGATGAGCCCGACCCAGACCAGGAAGACGCCGGAGGCGGCGTAGTCGAGCGCCGGCGGCAGCGGGCGGGTTTCGCCTCCCGCCGGCCGGCCGGTCACCGTGACGTAGGACCGGCGGCCGATCCAGTAGCGCTGCACGAGAAAGATCGCGAGCGTCATCGCCAGCAGGACCACGCCGTACACCGCCGCCTCGCTGGGATTGAACCGGCCGATGATCGCGAAGAACACTTCGGTGGCCAGGAACGGCGCGCCGCCGCCCACGATAATCGGGTTCCCGAAGTCCGCGAGGCTCTCGATCGCGACGAGGAGGAACGCGTTAGCGACGCCGGGGCGCACCAGCGGCCAGATCACGGTGCGGAGGACGTGCCAGCGCGACGCGCCCAGCGTCTCCGCGGCCTCTTCCAGCGCGACGTCCATCGCCTGGACGAGGCCCTGCAGGACGAGATATGCGATCGGCGCGAACGCCAGGATCTGCGCGACGGCGACTCCGACGGGTCCCGAGAACGCGCTCGTGGAGAGGCCGAGCACCTGGTGGGTGATGAACCCCCGCCGTCCAAACATGTAGATCATCGCGAGCCCGAGGACGAACGGGGGCGTGATGATCGGGAGGACGGCGAACGGGCCGAGCAGGCGCCGGGTCGGCAGCCGCGAGCGTTCGCCCAGCAGCGCAAACACGAACCCGAGCCCGGTCGAGAGCATCCCCACCACGATCGCGAGGATGACGCTGTTCCGCAGCGCGCCAAAGCCCAGGTAGAGGGCGGTGAGCGCCCACGCGGCCAGGCCGGCGCCCGCCCCCCAGGCCAGCGGCCGGCGCCGGCCGAGCGCCAGCAGCGCGCCGGCCGTGACCACCGCAGCGCCGATGCCGGCCGCGGCGGCGATCGCGGGCTCCTGGTGCGGCCCCGAGGGGTTGCTGGCCAGAAAGAACGCCGGTGACCGGAGTGTCTCGGCGGCCACGTCGAACGTCGGCCGCCCCTTCACCAGCACGCTCGCCTGGAGCACGGTGTACAGCGGGTAGAGGATGAACACGATCACGAACGCCGAGACCCAGAGGATGCTGACCGCGACGAACGCGTCGGCGCGAAGCGCCCCGGAAAGCGCCAGGCCGGTCCCCAGGACGGCCAGGAAGCCAAGGATCGCGACGAGCGCGGCGCCGCCGAACGGCCGTCCGGCGGACAGCAGCTGAATGATCGCGAGGGCGGCGCCGGCCGCGCCCAGGAACGCCGCCGCGCGCCCGCGGACGGCGTCCGGCCGCGGCGCCAGTCCCACGGCCGCGGCGGCGAGCGCGACCGCGGCCATCGCTGCAATGAGTCCTGACCGGGGGAGCAGGGCCAGGCCGGTGGCCGCGGGGAGGAAGGTGTAGAGGTCCCGGCCTTCCCGAACCCATGGCAGCATGAGGGCGCCGAGGAACGTCGCCCCACCCCACCCGAGCAGCGTCACGTTGGGCGCCGTCTGCGCAGCCCGAGTGCTCAACACGCGGGCCATCAGCCTGTGACGCCCGCCTCCCGGCTGCTCCCCGTCCTCAAGGCGTCACCCGCTACTTCGGTAGAGGGAAGACCTCCTTCGTCCACCGGTTGATGAGGGCGTCCCGGACCGCGGCGGTTCCGTACTTCAGATTGTCGTACTTGATGACGTGGAAGTCCTCGAACCGCGGCGCGACCTTGGGGATCGGGGTCTTGCTGTTGGAGGGGATCTGGTACGACTGCCCCCGTTCCGCGGCTAGCCGCTGCGCGTCCGGGGAGAGCGCCCAGTCGATGAACCGGATGCCGTTCGCCCGGTCGGGCGCGCCCCTGACCAGGCTCAGGCCGCCGATTTCGTACCCGGTGCCGTCGGCGGGCGCGCCGTAGGAAAGCGGGAAGCCCTTCAGGACCTGATCGATGACGTCGTGGATGAAGCTGACGCCGATCGCCACCTCGCCGCGCCCCGCCAGTTGCCCCGGGGCGGCGCCGCTGCGCGTATACTCGGCGACGTTGCGATGGATCCGCTTGAGCAGATCGATCGCGCCATTCTCGCCGTAGATCTGCACGATCGTCGCCAGCATCGTGTACGCGGTGCCCGACGTGTTGGGATTGGGGTAGGCGATCAGACCCCTGTACCGGGGATCCGCGAGGTCCTTCCACGTCCGCGGCGCTGGCAATCCCTTCTCGCGGAGCAGGCGGTCGTTGACGGCCCACCCCAGGATGCCGGCGTACAGCGGGATGTACTTCCCGCCCACCGCCTGCTGGAGCTGGGGCCGGAGGTCGTCCCAGGCCTTCGGCTTGTAGAACTCCGTCACCCCCTCCTCGACCGCGGCGAGGTGGGGGTCGCCCGTTCCGCCGAACCAGACGTCGAACGCCGGGTTCTGGCGCTCCGCGCGCAGGCGCGTCAGCGATTCCCCGGCGCTGAGGCGAACGTCGTCCACCGCGATCCCGGTTGCCTTCGGGAACTCCGCTTTGACGGCGTCGCACCACGCGGGGTTGGGGCTGCACAAGATCGTGACCCTGCCGGCCGGCGCAGCGGACGCGGCGCTGCCGAGGGCCGCGAGGACCAGGACGAGCGCGATTCCGAGCATCCTCTTCATGGCATTCTCCCCCTTCGCCAGGGCGGCCCCGCCGGGCGGGCGCCGCCGCGGTCCGTCTCCGATCGGGCGCTCACTGGAGCGCGTTGCTGAGATCGCTGGCGGCCGCGTCGCGGGTGGCCAGCGGCCGCAGGTTCCACCGGGCCTCGATCGTCTTGAGGATCGAGGTGGTGTCGTAGAGCGTGTGGTCAACGTAATGGCGCTTCGCCAGGGGAGAGACGATGATCGCGGGCACCCGGATGCCGGGCCCCCAGCGGTCCACCTTGGGCGGCGCCACGTGGTCCCACCGGCCGCCGTGCTCGTCGTAGGTGATGATGATGACCGTGTCGGCCCAGTATGGGCTGTTCATCACTGCCCGGACCAGGCGGGCCGTGTGCTCCTCGCCGCGCATGAGATCCGCGTTCGCGGGGTGCTCGTTGTATGTGCCGAGCGGCTTGACGAACGAGACGGCGGGGAGGCGGTCGTGCGCGAGGTCATACAGAAAATCCTCTTCGTCCCGGAGGTGCCTGGCCCGCCCCGGCGTGCCGTCCCTGTAGTTGGCGAAATACGCGAAGGGCTGGTGGTGGAACTTGAACTGCGGATCCGGATGGCCGGCGATCGCGTCCCGCCAGCCCTGAGAATACCAGGCCCACGAGATGCCCCTCTCGCTCATCCGGTCTCCGATCGTCGGCATGGTCTGAGTGGGAAGGAGCAGGCTCGGATCGGTGATGCTGGCGGGGTGCGGCGTGTTGATCGTGTACGACGTGGCGATGGCGTACCCGTCCGGCGTCACCTGGCCATCCTTGACCAGGATGCCCTGGGCATCCACCTGCGCGCGGATGCTCGCGGGCGCGTTCGGCCACACGGCGGTGCAGGCGCAGACCAGCCAGAAGTGGTTGTGGAACGAGTCGCCAAAGGCCGCATGGAAGTAGTTGTCCGCCAGGACGTACTGCTGCGCCAGCCGCCCCACCGGATAGGTGGTCGCGTCGTAGTAGCTCATCACGAGGCCGGCGGCGTCGCTCCAGGCGACGAACTTGTCCATCCTGCCGCCGTCGATCTGGTACTGCTCGTGGTAGTACTTGTGGATGAGATCGCCCGTCGTCTCGGTGGGCGGCACGAACTGAGCCAGGTCAAACGGTCCGTTCGGCAGAGTGGCCGGGAAGCGGGGATCCGGTCCCGGCGGCCGCCGCGACGTATCGATCGGCTGAGGGAGGGTCGCATACGGCTGGCCGTTCCTGTCCACCTGCCGGGCGGCCGCCCCCGCGTTGGCGATTCCGTTCGCTCCCGGGAACCTGCCGTACAGGCTGTCGAAGCTCCAGTTCTCCAGGTAGATCACGATGAGATGGTTCATCCGGTCCAGGCGGCCGCCCGCTCCGGACGACGCCGCTGGGAGCAGCGCCGCCAGCGCAAGGACCACGATCCCGACCGCTAGTCGCCGTACCCCAACTGCCCACACCGCTGGGCCCTCCTCGCGGCTGACCGTCTTCTCTTCTGCCCGGTGAGGTCGCGCCGGGAGCGTGGGCGAGCCGGCCGGGGGATGCGCCGGGCTGGGTCTCCCGATCGCGCTTCGCCCCAGGACGGTGACCTACCGGGTGGAGGGGACGCCCTCCCGCAGGCAGGCCTCGAGCGCGCCGAGCAGGCGCTGCATCGTTTCCGGCTGCGCCTGCGTGCCGAGGTGGCCGATCCGGACGACTTTGCCGGCCAGCCTCAGCAGGCCGCCGCCGATCGCGATGCGGTGGCGCTCCTTTAGCGTCCGGATCAGGGCGTTCGCGTCGACGCCCTTGGGCGGATAGGCGACCGTGACCGTCGGCGACGCCCACCGCCGGTCGGCGAGCGGCGTGAAGCCGAGACGCTCAAGCCCCTCGCGCAGGACGGCCGCGGCCCGGCGGTGGCGTTCGAACCGGACCTCGAGGCCTTCGTCGAGGATGCGCACGAGCGCGCGGTCGAGCGCGACGATGTTGTTGACGGCGATTGTGACCGGGTACGGGTGGTGCGGCCACTCGCGCTCGTACTGGCGCCACGTCCGGAGGTTCAGGTACCAGCCCGGGGACGGCGACGCCTGGCGGTCGATCACGTCCCATCCGGCCTGCGTGACCGCGACCGGCGCGAGCCCCGGCGGCGTCTCGAGGCACTTCTGGGATGCAGAGGAGACGGCCGCGAGGCCCCACGCATCGGTCCGGACCGGCATCCCCCCGAGGGACGACACGGCGTCCACGACGATCGCGGCGCCTTCCGCGCGCGCGGCCGCCGCCAGCTCGGGCACTGGATTGATCACGCCGGTCGACGTATCGCTGTGCACGACGGCCAGAAGCCGCAACCGGTGCGTCCGGAGCCATGCCCGCACCTCATCGGGATCGGCCGAGCGCTCCCAGGGAACCTGAAGCACCTCGACCTGCGCGGTATACGACCGGGCGATGTTGAGCAGGCGGTCCCCGAAGAACCCGTTCACGATGACCCCGACGCGGCCGTCCCCGCCGATCAGGCTGCCGAGCACCACCTCGATGCCGCCGCTGCCCGACGCGGGAATCGGACAGATGGACCCCGTGGTATCGAAGATCCGTCGGAGCCGTCCGACAAACGCCTCGTAGAAGGGCAGCCAGTCAGAGCCATAGTGCTGCCGGACGGGTTCCGCCATCGCGGCGAGCACCTCGGGGTTCACGGGTACCGGACCGGGAATGAGGAGCAGGTCGACCGTGTTCTCAGGCATCGAGGTTCCTCCTGGTCGCGTTCTGCCCGCTTCGGTGAGGGCGCAGACGCTTCCTTCGCAAGAGGGCCGGATCCCGCATGGCGGCACCCGGCCCCCGCCTGCCGGTATCATGCTAGAGCAGTCCCAGGCTAGAGCAGTCCCACGCTCCTGAGCCAGTTGGTGGCCGCATCCGTCACGGACCGGCCGGTGACCACCTCGAGCTGGAGCTTCCGGCTGACCTCCGAGGTCAGTTTGGGGGCCAGAGGGTTGAGCGCCGCCACGATCTCGGGAGCCTTCCGGAGCGTGTCGTCGCGGACGATCGGCGCCGGATGGTAGATCGGGAACAGGTTCTTGTCGTCGTCCAGCAGGACGAAGTGCTCCTTCTCGATCAGCGCAATCGTCGTGTAACAGACGTTGAGGTCGGCCTTCCCCTGCTGCACGGCGGTGAACGTCAGCGCCTCATCGAGCACGTTCGCCTTGCCGAACGTGAAGCCGTACGTCGGTTGGATGCCGGGAAGCACGTTGGGATCGGTCGTCCCGTCGGGAGGCGAGGCGACGGTGAGCTTGGAGGCCAGCGGCGCCAGCTGCGAGATCTTCGTGACCCCAAGCTGCGCGGCCTTGCGCTGCGACGTGCAGATCCCGTACGTGTCGTTAAGCGGAGCCATGTCGAGCCAGGTGATGTGGAACTGCTTCTCGTAGCCCGCCTTCACGAGCGCGTAGTCCTTCTGGTCGTTGTGCGTCGACTTGAGCTTCAGGCGGGCCAGCCCGGTGGCGGTGAACTCCGGGTACAGGTCGATCTGGCCGCTGACGATCGCACTGTGGACGATGTCGTTCGTCCCGAGCTTGGACTTCTCCGTGACGTCGAACCCCGCATGGCGGAGCAGCAGCACGTACAGCTTGGTCAGGAGCTGGGCCTCGGGGTCGAGCTTGCCGCCCACGGTCAGGTGGGGCTTGCCCGCGGCCGCCTCCCCCGGGCTGCCCCCGGGGACGGCCGCGATCACCATCGCCCCCGCGACGAACAGCGCCAGGACCTGCCCTCTGAACGAGCTCACACGCCTCAACATCTTTTCCCTCCTCCTTCGTGATGGAGCCGACCGGTCAGACGCGCCGGTCAGTCTCCGCGTTGCCGCTACAGGGCCGAGTCGTCGGCCGGACGCGCCCGGAGGCCCGGGGACGTCAGGACGCGCTGGACCGAGCCGAGCCCCACCTCGGCGAGCAGGGCGAGCAGCGACACGGGAATCGTGCCCGCCAGGATTTGCGCCGGGTCCACCTGGTACAGTCCGGAGAAGATGTAGTCGCCGTACCCGCCCGCGCCGATGATCGAGGCGAGCGTGGCGGTCGCGACGACCTGGACGGCAGACGTGCGGGCGCCGGCGGCGACGACCGGCAGCACGAGCGGCGTCTGGATGCGGACCGCGATCTGCCACCGGGTCATGCCCATCCCGCGGGCGGCGTCGATGACGGCAGGGTCGATGCCGCGAAGGCCGGTATACGTATTCAACAGGACGGGAGGGATCCCTAGGACGGTCAGCGCGACGAACGCCGGCTCGAAGCCGAGCCCGAGGTAGGGAATCGCGAACGCCAGGAACGCGATCACCGGCACGGCGCGCATGAGGCCGCTCAGGTTGACCGCGAGGAACGCCAGGACCGGCCGCCGCGCGACGGCCGCCCCGAGCGCGACGCCGATCACCGTCGCCACTGCCACGGATGCCGCGCACAGCGTGAGGTACTGGACGCTGTGGCCGGCGTAGTCGGTCGAGGGGTTCTCCACGAACCGGAGGAGGGCGGTCAGCATCGCCTCACGTCTCCC
Source organism: Armatimonadota bacterium (assembly GCA_047519495.1). Lineage (GTDB taxonomy): Bacteria > Sysuimicrobiota > Sysuimicrobiia > Sysuimicrobiales > Segetimicrobiaceae > JAPVSX01. The sequence goes on along the minus strand of JAPVSX010000201.1, from coordinate 8,155 downwards.
GCGGCGGGGGTCTCCATCATCCGGCCGACGCCGCCTGCCGGCCGCGGTCGAGGGCGGTCTGCACGGCCAGCAGCAGGAGGTCGGCCAGCACCGCAACCAGGCCGATCACGACGCCGCCGGCGAGCACCTCGTCGTAGTTGGTGGTCTGGATGCTGCCGAAGATGAGATCGCCCAGCCCGCCGGCGCCGACGAGCGAGGCCAGCGACGCGATTCCGATCGTCGTGACCGTGGCGACGCGGATGCCCGCAATCACCAGCGGCAGCGCCAGGGGCGTGACGACGCGCAGGATCAGCTGTCGGCGGTTCATGCCCATCGCCCGCCCCACGTCGAGGAGCAGCGGGTCGACGGCGTTGATCGCGGCAACGGTGTTGCGGATCAGGACCAGCTGAGCGTACACGACGAGCGGGATGATGATCGTCGTCATGTTCAGGCCGGTGACCGGAACGAGCAGCGCGAGCAGGGCGAGGCCGGGGATCGTGTACAGGAGGCCGGTGACGGTGATCACCGGCAGGTAGAGGCGTCGGCGGCGGGCGACGACCACGCCCAGCGGCAGGGCGATCAGGATCGCGATGCCCATGCTGATCCCGACGATCGTCAGATGCTGGACGAGCAGGTGGGGAATGCTCGAGGGGTCGCTGAGCGCATAGCTCGACGGGGTCAAGAGGAACCGCACGCGCCCGCTACCCGCTGCGCCCGGCCTTCGTGATCTCGCGGGTGATCCCGGCGAGCGTGACGTAGCCGAGGCAGTCCTGCGTGCCCGCCCGGCATACGGCGAGGGTGGACGCACCCGTCTCGAGCAGCATGACGAGCGCCTCAAGCAGGGTCGCGTCCGACCGGAACTGCGCCGGCGCCGGTCCCACGTGTCCGTCCCCGTCGGGCGAGGCCTCCACAGCCACGGAGACCGGCAGGTACTCCAGCTGACGGAGGATGTTGTCCGCGCCGACGAGCCGGCGGACGAACTCGTTCGCCGGATGGGTGAGCAGGTCGATCGGCGTCCCAAGCTGCACCAGGCGCCCCTCCGACATCACCGCGATCTGGCTGCCGAGCCGAAACGCCTCCTCGACATCGTGCGTCACGAAGAGGATCGTCTTGCGGACGCCGCGCTGGATGCGCAGGAGCTCGGCCTGCATGTGGTCCCGCGTGATCGCGTCGAGGGCGGCGAAGGGCTCGTCCATCAGGAGGATCCCCGGATCCGTGGCGAGCGCGCGCGCCAGCCCCACGCGCTGCTGCTCGCCCCCGGAGAGCTGCCGGGGATAACGCGCCCGGTACTCCGCGGGGGCCAGGCCGACCAGCGTGAGCAGCTCCTCGACGCGCCCCGCCATCCGGTCCTTCGACCAGCCCGCGACCTCGGCGGTCACGCGGACGTTCTCGGCAGCGGTCATGTGGGGGAAGAGGCCGACCTGCTGGATCACGTACCCGATGCGCCGGCGCAGCGCAATTGGGTCTTCCTCGAGCACGTTCGTGCCGTCGATCAGAATGGCTCCGGCGGTGGGTTCGATGAGCCGGTTGACCATGCGGAGGAGGGTCGTCTTGCCGGATCCGGAGGATCCCAGGATCATGCAGATGATGCCTTCGGGGACGTCAAACGAGACCGCGTCTACGGCCGGTCTGCTCGCGCCCGGATACGTTTTGATCACATCGCGAAACGCGATCTTGGCCATGCCGCCGACACTCGCCGCTCGGAGGTGCATCTGCGGACGGCGGGGGCCGCCGCCCGCGGGGGTACCCGTATTATACGGGACGCCCGGTGTGATTGCAAAACTATGGCTCCGCGTGAAACGCAGCTGCGAGGCTAACCTCTGCCAGCCCTACGGCGAGAGGTGCTCGGTTTCGCCGGTGTATAATGCTGCCGTGGCTCACCAGGCCGCGCAGGCGGCGATCGGCGTGGAGCACCTGACGAAGCGGTTCGGGACGGCCGTGGTCGTGGACGACGTGTCGTTCTCCGTCGCCCGGGGCGAGATCGTCGGCTTTCTCGGCCCCAACGGCGCGGGCAAGACGACGACGCTCGCGATGCTGCTCGGGCTGGTGCGGCCGACCCGGGGAACGGTGCGGATCCTCGGCCTCCCGATGCCCGAGGAGCGCCAGCAGATCCTGTCGCGCGTAAACTTCACGTCCCCCTACGTGTCGCTGCCCGGCAACCTGACCGTCGGCGAGAACCTGATGGTGTTCGCCCGGCTGTACAGCGTCTCGAACGCCCGGGCCCGCATCGGCGCCCTCCTCGAGCGGTTCGGGCTCGCGGAGATGCGCGAGCGGGCGGCGGGCCGCCTCTCCTCGGGCGAAGGGACCCGGCTCGGGCTCGTGAAGGCGCTCCTCAACGACCCGGAGGTGCTGTTCCTCGATGAGCCGACGGCCAGCCTCGACCCGGACGGCGCCGAGCGGGTCCGCGGGATCCTCCGGGCGATCCGGGCCGAGCGCAGTGTGACGATCTTCTACACCTCGCACAACATGCAGGAGGTGGAGCGCTTGAGCGACCGCATCCTCTTCCTGCACCGCGGCCGCCTGATCGCCGAGGGGCCGCCGGGCGACGTGCTCCGGCAGTTCGAGCGCGACACGCTCGAGCACATGTTCCTCGACCTGGCCCGCCAGGAGGTCCCGGCGCCGTGAGCTCCGGGCGCGTGTTCGCGCTCCTGCTGCGCCAGCTCTTCCTGTACCGCCGGAGCTTGATCCGCTCGCTCGAGATCGTCTACTGGCCCGTGATGGACCTGCTCGTCTGGGGGTTCCTCAGCGTGTACGTCGCGCGGCTGCGCGGCGGGGGCGCCGCGGCGATCGCGTTCCTGGTGGGCGGGATGATCCTCTGGGATATCTTCTTCCGGGTCCAGCAGGCGATCTCCGTCTCGTTCCTGGAGGACGTCTGGACGCGCAACCTGGTCAACGTGTTCGTGAGCCCGATCAGCACGGCCGAGTTCCTGTGCGCCACGATGCTGCTCGGCGTGATGAAGGTCGTCGTGATCGGCCTGCTGCTCGCCGTCCTGGCGCTGGCGCTCTACGCGTTCAACATCTTCCAGTTCGGGCTGCCGCTCCTGCCGTTCGTGCTCAACCTGATCCTCTCGGCGTGGGCGATGGGAATTATCACGACCGCGCTGATCCTCCGGTTCGGCCAGGGCGCCGAGGCGCTGGCGTGGGCGGTCGCGTTCCTGTTCCAACCGTTCTCCGCGGTGTTCTACCCGGTCTCGGTCCTTCCCGCGGCGATCCAGCCGGTCGCCTGGACGCTCCCGACGACCCACGCGTTCGAGGGCATGCGGGCGGTGCTGGCAGGCCACGCCGTCCCGTGGGAGCACGCCGCCTGGGCCCTGGCCGAGAACGCGGCGCTCCTCGCCCTCGCCGCGGCCGTGTTCGCGTGGGTGATGCGCATCGCCCGCGAGCTGGGGCTCCTCTTGCGGATGGAGGGCTAGATGCGCCCCGCGGCGCCGGGGCGCGTGCCGTCCCGCGTCCTGGCCGGCACCTCCGGGTTCGCGTTCGCGGAGTGGAAGGGCGGGTTCTACCCGCCGGACCTGCCGAACGACCGGCTGCTCTCCCACTACGCCGCGAAATTGCCCACCGTCGAAATCAACGTCTCGTTCTACCGGATGCCGACGGTGGAGATGCTGGAAGGCTGGAAGGCGCAGACGCCGCCCGATTTCCGCTTCGCGATCAAGGCTCACCGGCGGATCACCCACCAGAAGCGGCTGCGCGACGTGGATCAGGACGTCCGGTGGCTCCACGAGCGGGTGAGCACGCTCGGGGACCACCTTGGGCCGGTGCTGTTCCAGCTGCCGCCGTCGTTTAAGCAGGACCTCCCGCTCCTCGAGAGCTTTCTCGTCGCGCTTCCACCGCTGCCGTATGTGGCAGTCGAGTTCCGCCACAAGACGTGGCACGACGACGCGACGTACGACCTGCTGCGCAAGTACCGGGCGGCGCTGTGCATCGCCGAGGACGAGGAGTCCACCGAGCCGCTCGTCCACACCGCGTCCTGGGGCTACTACCGCCTGCACCGGCTGCGGTACACGGAGCCGCAGCTGGCCCGCTGGGCCGGGCACCTGCGCGAGCACGCCGACCTCCGCCCGGTGTTCTGCTACTTCACCCACGAGACCGGTCCCGAGGCCGTGACGTACGCGCAGCGGTTGATGGACCTCGTCGCGCCGGCGCGCTAGCTGGTCACCCGTCTCGTGGATCTCGGGGAGTACCGGCGGAAGCGGCGCTTCGCGGAGACCTCCGAGCCGCCGGGGGCCGTGGGCGGCGCCGCCGCCGCGCAGCCGCACTTTGTCGTGCAGGAGCACCACGCCCGCAGCGTGCACTGGGACCTCAGGCTGGAGATGGACGGCGTCCTCCGGTCGTGGGCGGTGCCGAAGGGGCCGTCGCTCGACCCCGCGGACAAGCGCCTCGCGGTGCTGGTCGAAGACCACCCGCTCGAGTACGGGGAGTTCGAGGGCGTCATCCCACCGGGCAACTATGGGGCCGGCACGGTAATGCTCTGGGACCGGGGCACGTACGCGTGCCGCGAGGGCGATCCGGCGGAGGCGTTCCGCCGCGGCAAGCTCACCCTGGTGTTCTTCGGCAGCAAGCTGCGGGGCGAGTTCCACTTCGTGCGGACCAAGCGAAACAACGGCCGCGACTGGTTGCTCTTCAAAGGAAAGGACGAGTTCGCGAGCCCCGGCTTCTCCCCGTCCGGCACCCGGTCGGGTGCGAGCGGCCGGCTGATCGACGAGATCCGGGCCGACCAGGACGCCCGCTGGACGCCGGCGCCTCCGGCGCCGCCCGACGGGCCCGCCCCGGCCGATCCCTTTCCCTCGCCGTTCCGTCCGATGCTGGCGCAGCCGGCCGACCGCCCGTTCAACCGCCGGGGCTGGGTGTTCGAAGTCAAGTGGGACGGCGTCCGGACGCTGGCGTTCATCCGCCGGCGCGGTGCGATGCAGGAGGTGGTTCTGTACAGCCGGAGCCTGCGCCGGCTCAACGCGCAGTTTCCCGAGATCGTTGAGGCGCTCTCGACGCTCGCGGCCGAAAGCTGTGTTCTCGACGGGGAGATCATCGCTCTCGACGAGCAGGGGCAGCCGAGCTTTGCGCGGCTGCAGCGCCGGCTGCACCGGGAGGCCGGCGGCGCGCCGGACGCCGGACAGATCCCGGTCACGTACGTCGTGTTCGACTGCCTCTACCTGCAGGGGCGAGACCTGCGTCCCCACCCGTTCTCCGAGCGGCGGCGGCTGCTGGAGTCGCTCGTGCTGCCCACGGGCGTGATCCGCGGGGACGTCGTCGCCGACGAAGGGCTGACGCTGTTCGCCGCCGTGCGCGAGCACGGGCTGGAGGGGATCATGGCCAAGAAGGCGGCCGCCCCCTACCGGCCCGGGGTGCGGAGTCCGGACTGGCAGAAGATCAAGGTCCGGCGGACCCTCGAGGCGGTCGTGGGCGGCATCACCCGGGGGCGGGGATACCGGACGGGGTCGTTCGGCGCGCTCGTGCTCGGGCAGTACGATCCCAAGACCGGCGCGCTCGTGCACATCGGCCAGACCGGCGGCGGGTTCAAGGATGCCGACCTCCGCCGGCTCCGAAAACGGCTCGAGCCGCTCATCACCAGGACCTGCCCGTTCGCCGTGCGCCCGCAGACGCTTACGCCCGCGACGTGGGTCAGGCCCGAGGTCGTCGTCGAGGTCGAGTACAGCGAGCGAACGCCCGACGGGATGCTGCGGTTCCCGCTGTTCCTGCGCGTCAGGGACGACCTCCCGGCCCGGGAGGTCCGGCTGCAGCCGGATGAGATCCGGGCGCCGGCGCCGCACCGCGTACGCCAGGCGAAGCCGCTTCCGGAGGGCCTGGCCTTCACCAACCTGGACAAGGTCTTCTTCCCGGGCCTGGGACACACGAAGGGCGACGTGATCGAGTACTACCGGCAGATCGCGCCGTACATTCTCCCGCACCTGGCCGATCGTCCGCTCACCATGCGGCGCTTCCCGGACGGGATCGACGGCAACGATTTCTTCCAGAAGGATGTGACGGATGCGCCAGCCTTTGTCCGGACCGAGCGGATCTGGTCCGATCAGGGCGGCCGGGACATCCGCGTCGTCGTCGGCGCCGAGGAGGCAACGCTGCTCTGGCTGGCGCAGCTGGGCTGCATCGAGATGCACGCGTGGTTTTCGCGGGTGACCCCGGTGCGCGGGCGGGGCCCGGCCCGGCCGACGGCGTCGTTTGCCGGCTCCGAGGCGGCGATCGAGCGCAGCGTTCTCAACTATCCCGACTTCGTGGTCTTCGACATCGACCCGTTCGTGTTCCCGGAGGGCGCGCGGCCGGCGAAGCGCCACGGTGAATACGATCCGGATTACACGCGGCGCGGATTCGAGGCCGCGCGGCAGGCGGCGCTCTGGCTCGGCGACGCGCTCGACGCGCTTGGCCTCCGCTCGTTTCTTAAGACCTCCGGGAAGACGGGCCTGCACGTCTTCGTGCCGGTCGCGCGCCGGTACACTTACGCGCAGACGCACGCATTCGCCAAGACGACGGCCGAGTGGCTCGTGCGCCAGCACGCCGACGTCCTCACCACCGCGTGGGCGGTGCGCGAGCGCGTCGGGAAGGTCTTCCTGGACTACAACCAGAACGTGCGCGGGAAGACGCTGGCGAGCGTCTACAGCCTGCGGCCGGTGCCCGAGGCGACCGTCAGCGTGCCCGTGACCTGGGACGAGCTCCGGGCCGGGTTCGACCCGCTCGTATGGACGATCTCGACGGTCGCGGACCGCCTCCGGCACGTCGGCGACCTGTGGGCCGGGATCCTCGACGCCGGGCAGCGCCTCGAGATCACTTGACCGCCGTCCCGCCCCGCATCTAGAATCGCGGCAGGACTCCGCGTGAGAGCGAGGGCCGCGAGGAGGAAAGGCGATGCCGGCGAACGCGAAGTACGTCTGGTTCGACGGGGCGATCGTGCCCTGGGAAGACGCCCGGGTGCACGTCTCGACCGCGACGGTGCTCCGCGGGGCAAACGTGTTTGAGGGCGTTCGCGCCTACTGGAACGCCGACGAGCGAGAACTCTACATCTTCCGGAACGCCGCGCACATGGCGCGCCTCTGGAACTCCGCAAAGATCATGCGAATGGCCGTGCCGTGGACGGCCGAGGAGCTGACCCGGGCCGAGATCGCGGTACTGCGCGCGAACGCGTTCGAGGGGACGGTGTGGTTCCGCCTCACCCTGTACGTCGGGGAGGGGGAGGAGTCCGCGTGGCCGCCCGACCAGGTGCGCGTCGGCGGGTTCATCCTCCCGCGCCTCGCTCCCCACTCGGCGGGCATCAGCGAGGGGATCGACTCGTGCATCAGCACGTGGACGCGAATCGCGGACACGTCGGTCCCTCCGCGGGTCAAGGCCGGCGCCAACTACCACAACGGCCGGCTCGCCGTCATGGAGGCGCGCATGAACGGGTACTCCGGCCAGCCGATCCTGCTGAATGAGCGCGGCAAGGTGTCGGAGGGTCCGGGCGCGTGCGTGTTCATGGTGCGGGGCGGCCGGCTCGTGACGGTCCCGGTGACGTCCAACATCCTCGAGTCGATCACCCGGGAGACCGTCCTGGAGCTGGCGCGCGACGAGGGCATCCCCGCCGAGGAGCGCGAGATCGACCGGACCGAGCTGTATGTCGCCGACGAGGCATTCTTCTGCGGGAGCGGCTGGGAGATCACGCCGGTCAACTCGGTGGACCGCTACCCGCTCGGGACGGGACGTCCGGGCCCGCTGACCCGGCGGCTGCAGGAGGTCTATTTCTCCGTCGTCGAGGGGCGGGTGCCGCGGGACCGCGGCTGGCTCACGCCGGTTTACCGGACGGCGAAGACGCCCGCCTGACGGCCGCCGAGCGCTCCGTTTCGCACGCAAGTTCGACGAGGAAGATCGGACACGGGGCCGGCCCTGAGCGCACGTTCGAATCCGTCCTCGATGGGTAGCGAAGGGCAGGCCCCTGGGTCCGACCGTTTCGGACGCACCCCTCGCGAGACGTCGGAGACACTACCCCCTATGCGCGCGCCGGCGTCTTCCGCTGCGCGTAGATCTCCTCGCGCCGGTGCGAGAGGACCGGAAGCTTCTCCCGCACCCGGGCGATCCGGGCGAGGTCCGCGTCCCCGAAGACCAGGCCCGGCTCCTCGCCGCCGTCCGCCAGGACCACGCCCATCGGATCCACGAGCAGGCTGCGCCCCGTGCAGATCGTGCCGGTCTGATTGGC
>JAPVSX010000200.1:0-15037 GCA_047519495.1 Armatimonadota bacterium | reverse complement strand
GCGTGAGCCGGGACGCGCGTGGCCGGGATGCGCGCGAGCCGATACGTCCGGAGGTCTATGAATGGCCGTGGCGTCACCGCCGGTCGATCTCAGCCCGTCCCCGGACGTGCGGACGGGCGTGCTCACGCGCAGGACGCTCCGGACGTTCCATCAGAAGCCGGTGCCGGCCGCGATCCGCGCCGGCATCCTGGACGCGGGCCGGCAGGCGCCTGCGGCCGGTGACGTCCAGCCGGTCCGGTTCATCGTGCTGGACGATCCGGCGCTGATTCGAGCGCTGCAGCGGCTGACGCGCGAGTCGAAGGACATCTCCAACCACTGGGAAGGGCTGTTCAAGCCGCAGGGGCTCCGGGGGTATGTGCAGACCTGGTCCACGACCCCGTTCTGCGTCGCCGTCTGCGTGGATCCCCGCCTCGGCCCCCGGCACATCCACAACACGTGGAACCACCAGATCGCGATGGCCACAGCCACGGAGAACCTGGCGCTCGCCGCCCGGTACTATGGGATGGCCCTCGTGATGTACACGCACTTCTCCCAGGAGAAGCTCAAAGCGCTGCTCGACATCCCGTTTGAGTGGGACGCGATGGGAGTGATGGGCCTCGGCTATCCCGACCTCAGGCGCATCAACCCGCGGGTCCTCGAGATCTCGCTGACGCGGCTCCCGCTCGCGGACCTGGTGTCCTCGGAGCGCTATGGCCGGCCGGCCTCCCCGGAGCTCCTCCGGGAGCGCCAGGCGCGGGCACCGCTCCCCGATCTCGTCCAGACGATGCGCGCCCTCGGCCGGGCCATTCGGTTCGCGGACCGGCTGGTCCCGCCCGCCTATCTGTTCGAGATCCTCCAAAGCGCCCGGTGGGCGCCGTCGGCGGGCAACTTCCAGCCGGTCCGGTACGTCGTCCTCCGCGAGCGCGAGCGGCTCACAGGCCTCCAGCGCCTCGCCGGCGAGTCGGTCCGGATCTCTGCCCACTGGATGCCCGCGTACCGGCAGGGGAGCGGCGAGCATCCCGACTGGACCCGCGTCCCCGCGGCGATCGCGGTCATCGCGGACCCGACCAAGGGCGGGCCGCACATCCACGGTGAGGCAACCCACATTCTGGCCGGGGGGCTCGCTGTCGAGAACATGTGGCTCGTCGCGCACGGCCTGGGCCTGGGCACGACGCTCGTCACGCACTGGATCGAAGAGAAGGTGAAGGTCCTGATCGAGTGCCCGCGCACGTGGGACCTCGTCGGGGTGATGCCGTTTGGATTCCCGGCCGAGACGGAGGCGTGGATCCGGGAACCGCTCGAGGCGCTCGCCTACCAGGACCGCTTCGGCCGGGCGTGGGACCGGGCCCGAGAGTTTCCGTTCCCCCGGTCCGCGCCGTCGGGGCCGGAGGCGTAGCGGGGCACGCCCCGCTGCACATCGCGCCCGCGCCGGGGGAGACATGGGAGGGTGAGATGATGACGAACCGCCTCATTCGCGTCGCCGCCGTGCAGCCCCGCTGCGTCTGGGGCGACGGGGAGTGGCAGAACGCCTGGCAGTGCGTCCGCCTCATCGACGAGGCCGCGGCGAGCGGGGCCCGGCTCATCACGTTCCCCGAGGCGTACCCGGGCCCCGGGCACGGACCGATGGACTCCGGGGGGCACCTCCCGGCTTCCCCGATCGAGATGGTGCGCGAGCGGGCGGCCCGCCACCGCGTCTACGTGGCGGCGTCATGCTTGGATCGGGTGCCGGACCGGCCGGACGCGTACTGGCTCACGCTCAAGCTGATCGGCCCCGACGGCGCGATCCTCGCGAACTACAAGCGCGTCCAGCCCGACACCCACTACCTGAACGAGTATCTCCACGGCGGCCGGATGCACGTGCTGCCCGGGGACGAGATCATGGTCGTCCCGACGGAGCTGGGCCGGATCGGGTTGCAGATCTGCTCGGAACTCTTCGTGCCGGAGCTGAGCCGCATCCAGATGCTGCGGGGCGCGGAAATCATCATCGCGCCGGTCAACGGCCAGCACTCCGAGACGAAGCCCCAGGTCGCCGAGACGTGGCGGTGCGTCGCCCGGGCCCGCGCCGCCGAAAACCTCTGCTACGTTCTCGCCACGCAGAACGTCTTCCGGGACGAGACCCGGGGCGTCGGGATCATCGCCGGGCCGGAGCGGGCGCTGGCCACGACAGACGGCGCCGGCATCCTGCTGGCCGACCTGGACCTCGACCGCCTGGCGTACTTCCGCTGTGCCCACTACGGACGCGGCCACTTCACGCCGCCGACGCCGGAGGAGCCGGCGACCGGCTGCCGGCCCGGCCAGATCCACGAGCGGCGGCCCGAGCTGTACGGGGCGCTCGTGGCGCCGCAGGAGGACGCCTTCGATTACTTCACGTACGGGAAGGGCCCGGATGCGGTCGCGCGCGAGCACGCGCGTGTGCGGGACTACTACTACCCGAGAGTAGTGGATCGCGCGCCCGTCGGCGGTGAGCCGGCGGGACTGAAGGGAGGCGGGCGATGAGACAGCCTCACGGGCGCTCGGGCGGAGCGTGGATCGTGGTGGGCGGCCTGGTCGCGGCGCTGGCCGCCGCGCCGGTGCCGCGGGTCCTCGGGGCGCCGGGGGCCGCCGATTTGGTGCTGCTGCACGGAAAGATCGTCACCGTCGACCCGCGGTTCTCGGTCGCGCAGGCGGTCGCGGTCCAGCAGGGCCGGGTCGCGGCGGTCGGGACCGACGCCCAGATCCAGCCATACGTCGGCCCCGCGACCCACGTGGTGGATCTGCGCGGGCGCACGGTAGTGCCCGGGCTGATCGACTCGCATTTCCATGCGCTCCGCCAGGGGCTGACCTACGACTACGAGCTCCATTGGGATACGCTCACCTCGCTGGCGCAGGGCCTCCGGATGATCCGCGACCAGGCCGCGCGGACCCCGCCCGGCACGTGGGTCGTCGAAGCGGGCGGCTGGCACGAGACCCAGTTCGCCGAGAAGCGCCGGCCCACTCCGGCCGACCTGGACGCGATCTCGTCCGATCACCCGATCTGGGTGCAGTTCCTGTACGACGAGGCCTACATGAACAAGGCGGCTATGAAGGCCCTGGGCGTCACCGCCGAGACGCCCGACCCGTTTGGCGGCAAGGTGCTCAAGGACGCTTCGGGGCAGCCGACCGGCGTCGTGACCGGGTTCGGAGGGATCAACACCTTCTATTTCAAGATTCCCCGGCCGACGCTCGATGAGCAGATCCGGAGCACGCGCGACTGGTTCCGCGAGCTCAACCGGCTCGGCCTGACCGGCGCCGGCGACGTCGCGGGCGGCGGACTCATCTGGCCCCGCGACTACCAGGCCGTCACCGCGCTGCACGACCGGGGGGAGCAGACCGTCCGCGTGCACTGGTACATGCAGCCGAACCGCCCGGGCGGCGAGCTCGACGTCATCAAGCAGTTCGTGACCACGGTGCGTCCGGGGAGCGGAGACGACGTGCTGCGGCCGATCGGCGTGGGCGAGCAGGTCCTCGCCTCCTCCTACGATGGCGATGCGTTCGGGCCGCTCCCCCCGCAGTTCACGGCGAAGGCGATCCAGGACTGGCGGACGGCCGTCCGCATGATCATCGAGAGCGGGTGGCGGTTCCAGGTCCACGCGACGCGCAACCACTCCGCCGAGCAGCTGCTGCCGGCGATCGAGGAGATGAACCGCGAGATCCCGGTGACGTCGCGGCGGCTCGGGTTTGCCCACATGGAGGATGTCACGCCCGAGACGATGCGCCGCATCAAGGGGCTCGGCGGCGGGATCACCGTGCAGGACCGTCTGTTCTATTCCGGGGAGGAGATCAAGGCGAACTGGCCCGAAGACGTCTCGCGCAAAGCGCCGCCGGTAAAGACGATGCTCGCGATGGGCCTGCCGGTGGGCGGCGGGACCGACTCGACCCGCGTCGCCCCCTACAACCCGTTCTGGTCGATCTGGTGGCTCATCAGCGGGAAGACGGTGGCCGGCCTCGAGATCCGCGGCCCGCAGGAGCGCCTCAGCCGGGTCCAGGCACTCCGCATCTACACGATCGGCAGCGCGTGGTTCAACATGGACGACGATCGCGTCGGGTCGATCGAGCCCGGCAAGTACGCGGATCTGGCCGTGCTGTCCGCCGACTACCTCACCGTGCCGGTGGACCAGATCAAGAGCCTTGTCTCGGTGCTGACGATCGTCGGCGGAAAGCCGGTGTACGCGGCCGGGGACTATTCGGTCCTTGTCCCGAGATAGGACAGCGGCACACCCGCCGGCGCCGTGCAGCACTGGCGCCGCGGCGGGGGCCGGCGAGGGCGTTTCGGGAGCCTGACGCGGGAGGGAGGCCCGAGGTGGCCAAGCTGGGGTTTGTCGGGCTCGGCGTCATGGGCGGCCGGATCGCGAAGCGGCTGCTCGACGCCGGGCACCAGGTGACCGGCTACAACCGGACGGCGTCCAAGGCGCAGTGGCTGGTGCCGGCCGGTCTGCGGCTCGTCCCGTCCCCCCGCGCCGCGGCCGAGGCCGCGGACGTCGTGTTCTCCATGGTCGCCGACACCCGCGCCCTGCACGCCGTCGCCACTGGGCCGGAGGGGATCCTGGCCGGCCTCGGGCCGGGCAAGGTCTATGTGGACATGAGCACGGTGAGCCCCGCCGAGAGCCGCGCGCTCGCCGGCCGGGTGCGTGAGCAGGGCGCCCGCATGCTCGACGCGCCGGTCTCCGGCAGCGTCGCGACGCTGGAGCAGGGACGGTTGTCCGTGATGGCCGCCGGGGAGCGCGCGACGTTCGACCGCGTCCGGCCGATCCTCCAGGACATCGGCCCGACGGTGACCTATGTCGGGGAGAACGGGCTCGCGGTACTGATGAAGGTCGCCACGAACCTGAACCTGGCCGTGCAGATGCTGGCGTTCAGCGAGGCGGTGATCCTCGCGGAAAAGGGAGGCATCCCGCGCCCGGTCGCCGCCGAGGTGCTCCTCAACAGCGTCATCGCCTCCCCCATGATCAAATACCGGGGCCCGTTTGTTCTGTCAATGCCGGATGAGGCGTGGTTCGACGTCAACATGATGCAGAAGGACCTGCAGCTCGCGCTCGAGATGAGCCGGGCGCTCGATGTGCCGCTCCCGACGACGGCGGTGACGAACGAGTTCCTCACCGCCGCCCGCGGGATGGGGCTCGCGCGCCAGGACTTTGCTGTCGTGTTCGAAGTGCTGGCCCGGCTGGCCGGCCTCCGCACGTCCGAGACCGGCGCCCGGGTCGGCCGCTGAGGAGGGGAAACGCGATGGGGATCAAGACGTTCGGCCTGCAGACGGTGGACTGGGAGCAGCGCGTGGATTACGAGCGGCTGCGCACCGAGCGGCTGACGCGCGTCAAGAGGCTGCTCAAGGCGTCGGACCTGGGCGCGCTGCTCTGCTTCGACATGAACAACATCCGGTACATCACGGCGACCCACATCGGGACGTGGGCGATGGACAAGCTGGTCCGCTTCACGCTCCTCCCCAAAGGTGACGAGCCGATCCTCTGGGACTTCGGCTCGGCGGCCCGTCACCACCAGATGTACTGCCCGTGGCTCGGCGAGCGGTCCCGCGCCGGCATCTCCACCCTGCGGGGCGCGTACCCGGAGCAGGCCCAGGATCTGGCCCGGAAGATCCGGGTCGAGCTCGAGGCGCGGAACCTGCACCGGGAGCCGCTCGGCGTCGACGTGATCGAGCCGCTCGTCCTGTTCGCGCTCCAGAAGGAGGGCCTCAAGGTCGCGGACGGCCAGCTCCTGATGCAGGAGGCCCGCAAGATCAAGACCCAGGACGAGATCACGCTCACGGCGACCGCCGTGATGATGGTGGACGCCGCCTACGAAGAGCTCTACCAGGCGATGAAACCGGGGATGCGGGAGAATGAGTGCGTCGGATTGGTGAGCAAGGTGCTGTACGACCTCGGCTCCGAACACGTGGAGGGCGTCAACGCGATCTCGGGGGAGCGCTGCAACCCCCACCCGCACGTGTACACCGACCGCGTCCTGCGCCCCGGCGACCCCGCGTACTTCGACATCCTGCACAGCTATAACGGCTACCGGACCTGCTACTACCGGACCTTCTGCGTCGGCAGCGCCTCCCCCGCGATGGTCGACGCGTACAAGCGGTGCCGGGATTACCTCGACGCCGCCCTCAGCCTCGTCCGGCCCGGCGCGACGACGGCCGACGTCGTCAAGGTGTGGCCGAAGGCGGAGGAGTTCGGGTTCGCGAACGAGGAGGCGGCCTTCGCCCTCCAGTACGGGCACGGGGTCGGGCTGTCGATCTGGGAGAAGCCGATCTTCAGCCGCCTGGTCTCGCTGGACTACCCCGAGGTGATCGAGGAAGGGATGGTCTTCGCGCTCGAGACGTTCTGGCCGGCGTCGGACGGCTGGTCGGCGGCGCGGATCGAGGAGCAGCTGGTCGTGACGAAGGGCGGATGTGAGGTCATCACCCGGTTCCCCGCGGAGACCCTGCTCGTCGCAGGGACGCGCTACTGGACGGTGGACGGGCCGCTCCCCGCGACGCGGGAGGCTCAGTCCAACCTGAACCGCGCGCAGCCGACCCCGGCGGCCAAGGTCGTGGCCAGCGCCCGCGGCGAGGGCCGCGGCGCCGGCGTGCGCCGGTGACCGCCGGCGTCCTCCTGATGGCATCGTGACCCCCCCGGGGCCCCACGGCCACGGTGCCCCGCCGGCACCGCCCGGGCCCCTCGTGGCCGGCGCCGCCACCGCCGCCCGCATCGTCGTGGACCAGGTGCGCAAGCAGTTCCGGCGCGGCGCGACGGTCGCCCTCGACGCCTGCAGCCTGGAGATCCCCGAGCGCGAGCTCCTGTGCGTCATCGGGCCGAGCGGCTGCGGGAAGACGACACTGCTTCGGATCGTGGACGGGCTGATCCGCCCCGACGGCGGCCGGGTGGAGGTAGGCGGGGAGGAGGTGGTGGCGCCGCGGCGCGATGTCGCGATGGTCTTCCAGCACTTCGGCCTCTTCCCCTGGAAGACCGTGCACGACAACATCGCGTACGGCCTGCGCGTCCAGCGGCGCCCGGAGGCGGAGATCCGCGAGATCGTGCCGCATTATGTCGAGCTCACGGGGCTCGCCGGTTTCGAGGGCACGTACCCGTACCAACTCTCCGGGGGAATGCAGCAGCGTGTCGGGCTGGCGCGGGCCCTGGCGATCGATCCGTCGGTGCTCCTCATGGACGAGCCGTTCGGCGCGCTCGATGCGCAGACGCGCGAGTTGATGCAGGAGGAACTGCTGCGTCTCTGGCGGTTGCAGCCCAAGACGCTCATCTTCGTGACGCACAGCATCGACGAGGCCATCCTCCTCGGCTCCCGGATCGCGCTGATGACGAGCCGGCCCGGAAGCATCAAGGAGATCCTCGCCGTCGACGTCCCCCGGCCGCGGGATGCCGATGCGGTCCGCCGCTCCCCGCGGTACCTGGAGCTGCGCAGCCACATCTGGGAGCAATTGAAGCGTGAGGTCGGCCGGCGGCCGCAGTGAGTAGAGACGTGTCGGTGCCTGAGGAGCGAGGGATGCGGGCGGCAGTCCCGCAGGGCGGGCGGGCGGCAGCCCCCCCCGGCGGACGAGGAACTGTCCCCGGCGTGGACCCGGCCGGGTCTTCCGCTCTGGGCGGAATCTTGCGTCGGTTGGGGCGGCCGATCTGGCTGCGCGCGGCTTCGGTCGCCGCGGGCCTCCTTGTGTGGGAGATCTACGGCCGGGCGCTCCACTCGGCGATCCTCACATATCCGTCCGCGATCCTCCGCGCGTTTGCGGAGGTCGTCCGGAACGGCGAGCTGTGGTTCTATCTCTCGAGCAGCCTGCTCGTGCTGGCCCTCGGGCTCGCCCTGGCGATCGTGGTCGGGATCCCGGTCGGGATCCTGATGGGCCGGATGGCTGTCGTCGAGGACATCCTGGACCCGTATGTCAACGCGCTGTATGCCACGCCGCTCGTGGCCGCGATCCCGCTCATCGTGCTGTGGCTGGGGTTCCAGGTCAAGGCGAAAGTGGCTCTCGTCTTCCTGTTCTGCGTGTTCCCGGTCCTGCTCAACACGTACCAGGGGGTCAGGCACACCGACGCCAAGCTTGTCGAGGTCGCCCGCTCCTTCTGTTCGAGGGAGTGGCAGCTCTGGCGCGACCTGATTGTCCCGTCCGCCGTCCCGTTTATCATCGCCGGAATCCGCCTGGCGATCGGGCGCGGCCTGGTCGGGATGGTGGTCGCGGAGTTCTACACGAGCATCAGCGGGCTGGGCTACATGATCGTGCAGTACGCGAACACGTTCCGGATGGACCGCCTGTTCGTCCCGATCGTCGTGCTGATGGTCCTGGGCGTCGGCCTGACGGGGATCCTGCGCTCCCTCGAGCAGCGGATCGCCCCCTGGCTGCACGCGCCGCGCGAAGAGTAACCCGGCACGAAAGGAGCTCACCTGTGCGAAGCACTGGAGCGGCACAGAGACCGGTACGAGTGATGGTCTGGGCGGCGGTCGCCGCCATCGTGATCGGGCTGGCGGCGGGGGCGCCCGCACAGCCGCGGCTGCGGGTCCTGGGATTTGCGATGCCCACGACCCCACCGAACCTGGTACACATCCCGCCGTGGATCGCCCAGGACACCGGCATCTTCGCCCGGCACGGGATCGAGGCCCACATCCTGACGATGGAGGCGGGCCCATCGGTCCTGCGTGCGCTGATCGGGGGCGGCACCGAGGTCCAGATCGGCGCTCCCGGGGTGCCGCCGTTCATCGCGGCGCTCGCCCGCGGCGGCGACCTGCGCGCGATCTACACGTACGCCATGAAGCACCCCGTCACCATGGTCGTGCAGCCGGAGATCCACCGCTGCGAGGACCTGCGCGGGAAGAAGCTCGGCACGCCCGGCGGCGTGGGCGGCTACATCGAGGTGATGACGCGGGCCGTGCTGCAGACCTGCGGGCTTGGGCCCCGCGATGTCCAGTATATCAACATCTCGACCGGGGCCCGGGTCCCGGCGCTGCTGACCGGGCAACTGGACGGCATGGTGCTCCACGCGGACCAGGTCTACGAGGTGGTCAAACAGAAGCGGTCCCTCCGCATCCTGGCGAACCTGTCCACGGTCCTCCCCCACGGCTGGTACGCCGCGTACGTCACAACGGGGAGTTTCATCCGCGCCGAGCCCAAGCTGGTCGAGGATGCCGTGGCGGCGCTTGTGGAGGCGAACCGGTTCATTTACCAGAACCGGAAGCGAACGATCGAGATCGGGGTCAAGTACACGAAGTTCGACCCGGACATCGTCGCGCAGGCATACGACTCGCTGGCGGCTCAGGGCGTCTGGCCGGTCAACGAAGGCCTCCACCGGGACCTGGTGGAGGCCGGGCTCGACACCGAGGTGCGGGTCGGGAACATCACGCCCGACATCAAGCCGACGTATGACCAGGCGGTGCAATTGGGGTTCATCCAGGCCGCGATGACGCACCTGGGGCGGTGGACCGGCGACCCCCGGTGGTATTGAGCGGGACAGGAGGCCGCCGATGCGTTGGGGCCTGAGGATCCTCGGGGCGATCCTGCTCGTGATCGGCGGCGTGTGGTTTCTCCAGGGGATCCGGGTCCTGCCCGGCAGCTTCATGACCGGCTCCTCGTTCTGGGCGGTGACCGGGGCGGTCGTCGCGATCGCCGGGATCGTGCTGCTCGCCCGATCGGGGTGGGGAGGCGCATGAGCACGACGGGCGCCTGACGGGGTGAATCGGACGTCGCGCCTGCGATGAGCGACCGGTCCGCGGGCGGCCAGACGCCGGCTTAACGCACCGTCAGGCTCGCCGCCATCCCGGCGTCTCTGTGGCCCGGAAGGCTGCAGTAGATGACGTAGGTGCCCGGTTGGAGCGTCGCTTTGACCTCCAGGGTTTGGGAAGGCTCCAGGATCGGGATCTCCGCGGCCTTCTTCTTGGCTTGATCCTCAAGCACGAAGTTGTGCTCGATCGCGCCCTCGTTTTTCACCACGAAGGTGACCTCGCCAGGCGGCGCCGTGACCTCTTTCGGGGCGAACAGGAACTCCTTGGCGCTGAGACGGACGGCTGCCGCCCCGGCGCCGGGCTGGCTTGGCCACAACGCCCAGGCCAGGGAGAGCACGAGCACCGCGCCGCTTACCGGCGCGGTGCTCGCGGCCAGCCGCGAGAAGCCCCTCTGCATCGGCGGCTATCGCACCGTGATGGGGTGCCCGACCACCGCCCAGTACAGGTAGCCTTGCTCGTTGAACGGCACGCTCGCCGGTTGCGTGTGTCCCTTGTCGTCTGTCGCCCGCGCCCGCAGGTTGTAGGTGCCAGAGCGGGCGTCCCAGTCGAGGTCCCACCGTACCCATGCCTGCGCGATGTTCGGCTCTCTCAGGCGCGCGGGCTGCCAGGTGATCCCCCGATCGAGACTCACCTCGACCCTGGCGATCTTTCCGTACCCAGACCAGGACCGGCCGCGCAGGAGGCGCGGCCCGGCCGGGATCTCCCCGTCCCACGGCAGCTCGAAGGCGCTCTTCACCGGCTGGAAGGAAAGGGCCGGTCCTTTCGCGGGTGGGTTCGGCTTGTAGTCCGGGCCGATCAGCACGTACGAGTCCGTGTTCCAGGCGGAGAAGAGCGGCTGCTCGGAGACCTCGATCCGTCCGACCCACTTGATGTTGGCCACGCCGATCCAACCGGGGACCAGGACCCGCACGGGGAACCCGTGGTCGGGCGGCAGCGTCTGGCCGTTCATCGCGTAGACGAGCAGCGTGTCCTCGGCAAGCGCCTTGCCGATCGGCATCGGGCGGCGGACGCGGAGGTCGTCAAGCCCCTCCGGCATCACGTCCCGGGCGGTGGGCTTGAGCCCGGTGCGGTCCAGGACCTCCCGCAGCGGTACGCCGGTCCACATCGCGACGCCGATCGCCCCAAGGTGCCACTGACCGCCTTGGGCCTTCTTCCCGTATGCGGCTTCAAAGAAGCTCCGGCCGTTTCCGGCGCACTCGATGAACTTCATGACCGAGACGGACGGCATCGAGAGAATCTCGTCGTAGGTGAACGCGCGCGGCCGTGAGACCCCCGAGCCCTCGACGGTGAGGCGCCACGTGGAGGTATCGACGCGGGCGGTCCGGCTGTGGTCCCGGACGAAGAACAGTTCGTTCGGCACCTCGTAGCCGCGCGTGTACATCACTTCCCAGCGCATCTCTTTGTTGCTGCCGAAGTCGTTGAAGTACTCCGGCGGGGTGGGCTTCACGACGAGATCGCCCGCGGACGCGGCGGCCGCTGTCCGCGGAAGCATCGGGCCGCCCATCATCCCCGCTGCGGCCGCCCCGCCGCCGGCGGCCAGCAGGGAGAGGAACCGCCGCCGCGACACGCCCCGCTCCCTGGCGCGCGTCCACACGAACTCTTCGGCTCTGGCCTCTGCGTAGTCGTGCTCGTTGAGCGGGTCGCGGTCGCCCATGGCTGTGCCCCCCGAGATCAGCCGGTTGCCGTGCGCAGGTTTCTTCCACGCATCCTCGGGGTACCCTTCACGTGCCGGAGACGGCCGGGAGAGCGGGAGGTGTTCGTCCGGGAGCCGGACGGCCCAGGGGTCCTTGGAGCGGGGAGCCGCGTGTGGTACAGTCTCCATTGGCAAGAGTGCGCGCCCGTAGCTCAGGGGAGAGAGCGGCTGCCTTCGAAGCAGCGGGTCGGGGGTTCGAATCCCTCCGGGCGCGCCAGACCGTGGAGGATAAGCACTTCAGGCTGATGCCAGGGGGGACTGCGCGCGCGCGACCTGACCGGGCCAGGGGATTGGCCACCGGTGCAGCGGCCGGGGCCCTCCTGATCCTCGGCTTGTCGACTCTCCCGGCGGACGCCTATCCTGGACCGGCGGTCGAGCCCCAGGACGCGCTGACCCTGGTCCGCCAAGCCCTCGCCGCGCTGGAGGTGACCCCGCCCGCTGTCTCGGTGGCGACCGCGAAGGTCATCAAGGCCTTGTTCGCCCGCGATACGCGCGGGGTGGATATGGCGCGCGTGCAGGAAGCCGCACAGGCCCTCGGGTTGCAGGATTCCGCCGCCGCGGCGGCTGAATTACTCATCGATGCCCTGCGTCCCGCGCGGGCGGGGCCTGGCGGAGTCGACGTGGCGCTCCTCACGCCGGTCCGGCCGGGCTTTGCCGGCACACCGGCCACGTTTGCCCTGTTGGTGGGGGCCGCGTTGCTGATGGTCGTCGGAGGGCTCATCATCCGCCGATGACGCCCCCGTCTCGCTGGAAATGGGTGTGGGCCGCGGTGGACGCCCGGCTCGTCCTCCACAACTTCCTCTACGAGGTCCCGGCTTACGCCAACACGCTCCCGTATCTGTTGGGGGCGGTCACACTCGCGGGGCTGGTGATCCTTGCCGTCACAGGCGTCCTCCTCGGCCAGTTCTACGCTCCGGACCCCGGCGTCGCGAACGCCAGCATCCGCGTCATCATGACCCAGGTGAGTGGCGGGGAGGTGATCCGCGGGATCCACGTCTGGGCCGCGCACCTGACCGTGTTGGTGCTCCTCCTTCACATGGTGCGGGTCTACGTGACGGGTGCCTACCGATTTCCACGCGAGGCCAACTGGGCCGCGGGCGTTGCGCTGCTGGGCACGATGCTGGCCCTTTTCTTTACCGGAACGGTGCTGCGCTGGGACCAGGAGGCGATCGAGGCGCTGGCTCACAACGTGGCGTTCGCCCAATTGTTGGGAGTGTTCGGGGGGTGGTTCTCGCCCGCGTTTTCGAGTCACGTACCGCTGCTGACCCGGCTGTACATGGCGCATATCAGCCTGCTGCCGCTTGTGCTCTTCATCCTGCTTTCGACTCACCTCTACTTGATCCGACAGCACGGTTTCTCCCCGCACCTGACCCGTCCCGAAACGACGCCGTTGCAGTACACGTTTGCCCACCACCTCAAGAGGGCCGCCGGGTACGGCTGTATCATGCTCGGCGTGGCGCTGGCGCTCGCCGTCATCTCGCCGCCCGGGGAGGGGCCCGCTCCGGTTCCCGGGATCGAAGTGACGAAGCCCCTGTGGCTGTTCCTGCCCGCGTATGGCCTGGAGAACTTGTTTGGTCTGGCGGGGCTGTGGGGGGCGGTAGCGGTTTTCCTGTGGCTGCTCGCGGTCCCGATCCTGGATCGCGGCGGCCTGTCTGGGTGGAGGGGCAGGCGGCGGGCGCTGGCAGCGGGGGCGGCGGTGGCGATGGTCGCGATCGGACTCGGTGTCTACGCCCGGCTGTCGTATCCGGTTGCTCATCTCCACTGACGACCCTGGTATGCCGCATCGCCGCACTTGCGCCCCCGAGACGGGGAATCAGGCCGGCGCCCGATGCCACGTACGGGCACCTGCGGTAGGTTCGCGGTAGGTTCAAGGAGAACTCGTGCGGTGAAGCTGCCTGCGGCATAGACGTGACGCAGGGGTTTGCGAGCAACGCGGACGTCACGTTCCTGGTCCGGGATTTCCGGATCAACAACGAAGGAGTCTCAGACAGCTGGCACAGAGCCCGTTGCTGGGGAACGGACTTAAGGGGCGGCCGTAATTAGAGAAAGGGGGAAGACGAGATGCAGCGTGAACACCTGATGGTTCTGGCGATGGTGACGATCGGGGCAGCCGTTCTGGGAACCAGCGTCTGGACTCCTGGCACCCCCGTCCGGGCAGCCGAGACGGCGGTGGCGATCCCTGGTGACTCCTATGCCCCGGCGGCCATCATGATCGAGACGGGACAGACCGTGACCTGGGTCAACAAGGACAGCGACCCGCATGTCACCGTCACCGTGGTCGGCGCTCCGGAGGCGTTTACGCTCGCCAACTTCCCGGGGAAGTCGGCGTCGTTCAAATTCACCAAGCCGGGAGTCTACGTGTACTACTGCCTGGACCACGCGACCTATAACCCCACGCTCCGCCGGGTCGTGGCCCGGAAGGAAGCCGATGCGTACCCAGTCGCCATGGAGGGACTCGTCGTCGTCAAGGGACCGGGATTCACCGGGGCGCCATCGGCAACCATCAACATCTCGGGAGGCGCCTACTCCCCTGACATCGCGGTAGTGCAGGCTGGCGGCAAGGTAACCTGGACCAACAGCGAGACCGACGCGCACCCGGTGGTCGTGAGAGGAGCCGGGGTGCCGACGCTCGAGCTCGCGGCCGGGAAGAGCCAGACGGCCACCTTTGCCAAGCCGGGGATCTACCTGTTCTACGACGAGCGCTATGCGACCTACAACGCAAAACTGGGACTCGCGGGAGCCAACAAGGGAGCGCCGGCCTTCCCCGTCGCGATGCAAGGATACGTGATCGTGCTGTAGAGCCGTCGCCCGGACCCGGCGCGAATCGCGGCCCGACCCCGGGCCCAGTTCGCAGCAAAGTGGGATGAGCGACGTGACGGCCGGCACGGCTCATGCCGGGTTTGACCGTTCTGCCGGTGCTCGGAAGGTGGCTCAGCCTGCCATCGAGCCTACCGCTGCGGCCTCCCGCGGTGGGCGCGGTGTCTGGTGTGGTCCCGGATCAGGCCGACCAGCAGCACCGCGGCGGCAACCCATACAAACACGACGGCCGCCGCGAATCCCTCCTGTCCGCGGGCCCGCGGGACCCGCCCTGCTTCACCATCGCAGCCGCCAGGAGGGCCCGGGCTTCAGCTCTGGGGAAGTCAGGGAACGACGATCGGGTGCGTCGCGAACGCCCGCGGCCAGACCACGGCGCGGGTGTTCACGTGGATCCACTCCCAGATCACGCTCGTCGCCCGGAGGTTCTCGCCCGCCCGTGGAGAGCCGGGCGGTCCAAACTGGAGCCCGCTGCCGTTGGGGAGCGTCCCGAGCGGCAGGTTGGTTCGTCGCGCTGCCTCCGCCACGGCACCGGCCGAGACACTCCCGGCGTGCGGCAGGACGTAGCGAAAGAGGGCGAGGCCGCCGGAGAATCCGGCGAGCGCGGGAGCGCTCATCGCCGCCCCAAACCTGCGCCGGTACTCCGCCGTGGCCCAGCGCAGGGCGTCGGCCGCCTCGGGCCGCAGGGCGTCAGGCCGGAGGACGTCTCCGGAAGGCTTGTCCGAGGCGAACACGCCGACGGCCTGGCTGCCAAGGATCGCGCCGAACTGGGGCATGCAGTAGCTCGAGCTCGTCCCGATGTTGGCGAGCAGCGGCACCCGGGCGGCTACG
>JAPVSX010000199.1:0-17904 GCA_047519495.1 Armatimonadota bacterium | reverse complement strand
CATGCTAGGAGATCGTCCCGGCATTTTCCCTGATGTACCCCTCCGTCAGATCGCAGGTCCACACGGTGACCTCGCCCTTCCCGAGGCCGAGGTCCACGGTCACCTGCACCTCGCCGCCGGCCAGATACCTCGCGGCGTCCTCCAGCGCCTCGGGCTCGCCGACCGGGGCGCCCCGCTCCGCCACCAGGACGGGGCCCAGGCGGACCGACGCCCGGTCGGTCTGGACCTCCGCCCCGGAGTACCCGACGGCGGCCAGGATCCGGCCCCAGTTGGGCGACCGCCCGTACAGCGCGGTCTTGACGAGCAGGGAGGCCGCAACCGCAAGCGCGGCCCGGTGGGCGTCTTCCTCGCTCTGGGCACCCCGGACCGTCACCTCGATCAGCTTCGTCGCGCCCTCCCCGTCGCGGGGGACCATCTTGGCGAGCGTCACCGCGATCGCCGTGAGCGCCTCCTGGAACGCGTCGAATGCCTCCCCGGGGCCCGTGATCTCCGGAACGCCCGCCTCGCCGTTCGCCAGCAGCAGGATCGTGTCGTTCGTGCTGCGGTCCCCGTCGATCGTGATGCGGTTGTAGGACAGGTCCGCGGCGCGCAGGAGCGCCGCCTGCAGCAGGGACGGCGCCACGGCGGCGTCGGTGGTCAGCACGCTGAGGGTCGTCGCCATCTGGGGATGGATCATCCCCGCTCCCTTCGTCATCCCCCCGAGCGTGATGATCTGCCCGCCGGCCGACACCTGCACGGCCGCGGCCTTGGGGACGGTGTCCGTCGTCATGATCGCCTCCGCGGCGGCGGCGGCGTCCGGGCCGAGCTGCCGGACCGCTTCCGGAATCCCCCGCCGGAGCGCGTCCATCGGCAGCGGGCGCCCGATCACGCCCGTGCTGCAGACGTAGACCAGGTCCTCCGGGATCTCCAGGGCCTGGGCGGCCAGCTGGCCCATCTCGCGCGCGTCCCGCATCCCCTGCTCGCCCGTGCAGGCGTTGGCGTTGCCGCTGTTGAGCACGACCGCCTGGCCGCGTCCCGACCGGATTCGCTCCATGTCGAGGAGCACCGGCGCGGCCTTCACCTTGTTCGTCGTGAACACGCCGGCGGCCGCGGCGGGCACGCGGGAGAAGACCAGCGCCAGGTCCTTCGTCTGCGCCTTGACCCCGCAGTGGACGCCCGACGCGAGGAACCCCTGCGCGGAGGTCACGCCGCCCTGGATCAGTCTCGACACGCGATCTCCCATCCTCCGCTGCCTCCTCCCTTTGACAGATCTCCGGATCGCCCCATCCCGCCGGTGTGACCTGAACAGGGCCGCCCGGAGGGCATCATGGGTAGAGCCCCGGCGTCCGGAGACCCAGGTCCTCCGGGAACCCGAACATGACGTTGAGGTTTTGCACGGCCTGCCCGGCCGCGCCCTTACCCAGGTTGTCGAGCGCCGCGATCGCGACCGCCGTCTGCGCCCGCGCGTTCACGCGCACCGCCACGTCGCAGAAGTTGCTGCCCATCGCCGCCTTGGTCTGGGGGAGCGCGCCGTCCGGCAGCACCCGGACGAACGGCTCCCCGGCATACATCTCCCTGTAGAGCGCCCCGGCCGCCGCAGGCTCGAGCGGGCGGACGAGCGGCGCGTAGGCGGTCACGAGGATGCCCCGGGTCATCGGCACGAGGTGCGGCACGAACGTCACGCGCACCTCCCCCGCTGCCAGGCCGGCCAGCTCCTGCTCGATCTCCGCTGTGTGGTTGTGCCCCAGCACGCTGTAGGCGCGGGCGTCCTCGTTCGTCTCGGAGAACTGATAGCCGCCGCCCGCCCCGCCGCGCCCGGCGCCCGAGACCCCGGACTTGGCGTCGATCACGATCCCCTGACGGGCGGCGACCCCGGCGCGCAGCAGCGGAGCCAGCGCCAGGATCGCCGCGGCGGGATAGCACCCGGAGTCGGCCACCAGACGGGCCGCGCGGATCTGATCCCGGTGCAGCTCGGTGAGGCCGTACACGGCTTCGGCCAGGTAGCGCGGGGCCGTGTGCTCGAACTTGTACCACGCCGGGTACAGGCCCGGATCGCGGAGCCGGAAGTCCGCCCCGGCGTCGATGACGCGCGCCCCCCGCTCCAGGAGCTCGGGGACGGATGCCATCGACTTCCCGCTCGGGAGCGACACGATCACGAGGTCGGAGTCCCGGCCGATCGCCGCGGGGTCGGCGGCCTCGGTCTGGAGGTCGACGAACCCGCGGAGGTTTGGATAGAGGTCCGCGAGCGCCTGCCCCCGGCGCGTCTCGGCGGTGACGTGCACGAGGCGCACCTCGGGATGGGTCGCCAGGAGACGCACCGCTTCCGCGCCTCCGTAGCCCGATGCCCCGATGATGCTGACCCGAACCGGCATAGCATCCCCCGCGTCCGGCGCTCTCTGGAACGGAATAATTATACTGTCTGCTGAATAAAATTGCAAGCGCGCCGCCGGGACTTCCAGCGGCCGGGCCGGCGGTGCTACTCGTACCGGAGGGCGACGATCGGGTCGAGGGCCGCCGCGCGCTGCGCCGGGTAGAATCCGAAGACGACGCCGACCAGCAGCGAGGACGCGAACCCCAGGATGATCGAGAACGGCGAGACGAGCACCGGCCAGTGGCCAAGCACCGACGTCCCCTGGGCCGTGGCAAGCCCCATCCCGATGCCGATCACCCCGCCGACGCACGCGAGCGTCAGCGCCTCAACGAGGAATTGAAGCAAGATGTCGCGCCCGCGCGCGCCCACCGCCATGCGGAGGCCGATCTCCCGCGTCCGCTCGGTGACGGAGACGAGCATGATATTCATGATGCCGATGCCGCCGACGACGAGCGAGACGACCGCGATCCCGGCGAGGAGCAGCGCCTGGGTTTGCGAGGTCGCGATGCGCACCTGCTGAATGTCGGCGATGTTGCGGACCGAAAAGTCATCGGGCTGGAGAGCGGTCAGGTGGTGCCGGAGGCGTAGGAGGCGCTCCGTCGCGTCCACCACGCCCGGCACGCCCTCGGGGGAGGTCGCCGAGACGAAGATGGTGTTCACCCACGTCTGGCCCGTCAACCGGGCTTGCAGGGTCGTGATCGGGACCAACACGGTGTCGTCCTGGTCCCGGCCGAAGCCCGTCTGCCCCTTCGCGACGAGGATGCCCACCACATGGAACGGGACGTTCCTGACGATGACGGTCGCGCCGACCGCCCCGCCTCCGGGGAACAGGTTTTGCGCGACGGTGTTGCCGAGCACGGCGACCTTCGCCGCCTGATCCACCTCGGCCTGCGAGAAGAACCGGCCCTGGGCCACCGACCAGTTCCGCACGGTCGTGTACGCCGGCGTCGTCCCGCCGGTCACCGTAAACCAGTTGGCGCCGCCGGCGACGACCTGCGCATTCGTCTGCGAGTACGGCGCGGCGCCGGCGACCTCCGGTACGGTCTGCGCGATCGCGGCGACGTCGGGCAGCTTGAGAGAGGTCCGGGTGCCCGTGCCGAGGCTCACCCCGCCGGTTGTGACGGCGCCCGGGATGACAACGATCAGGTTCGCCCCGAGGCTCTCGATCTGCGCCAGGACGGCCGCCTGCGCGCCTGCCCCGATCGCCATCGAGGTGATCACCGCGCCGACGCCGATGATAATGCCGAGCATCGTCAGCACGGACCGGGTGGCGTTGCGGCGGAGCGCCTGCCAGGCGATCCGCAGGAGGATGGATGTGCTCACGACCGCACCTCCGGGGTGGACGCCCCGCGCGTCGCGGCGTCCCGAGCGGCGGGGGGCACCGCCTGCGCGGACGGCCGGTCGTCCGTAATGCGTCCGTCCTTGAACGTGACCACCCGCCTGGACCACGCCGCGATGTTCACGTCATGGGTGACCAAAACGATGGTGATCCCCTGCTCCTGGTTGAGCCGGCGGAACAGCGTCATGAGCTCGGCGCTGCTCGCGCTGTCGAGGTTGCCCGTCGGCTCGTCCGCCAGGAGGAGGGGGGCGCCGTTCGCGAGCGCCCGGGCGATCGCGACCCGCTGCTGCTGGCCGCCCGACAGCTCGCTCGGCCGGTGGCCGAGGCGGTCGCCGAGCCCGACCTGCTCGAGCAGCTCCCGGGCGCGGCGCACCCGCTGGTCGCGGGGCACGCCGGCGTACAGCAACGGCAGCTCCACGTTCTCCTGCGCCGTCGTCCGGGGGAGCAGGTTGAAGACCTGGAACACGAAGCCGATCTGGCGGTTGCGGACGCGCGCCAGCTCGTCACGCGACAGCCGGGACACCTCCTGCCCGGCGAGCCGGTACGACCCGGACGTCGGACGGTCCAGACACCCCAGCAGGTGCATGAACGTGGACTTCCCCGACCCCGACGGCCCCATGATCGCCACGAACTCCCCTGCGCGCACCGCGAGGCTCACGCCCGCGAGCGCGTGCACGGCGGTCAGGCCCTCACCGTACACTTTGCTCAGGTCGCGGACCTCGACGAGCAGATCGGTCTCCGCTACCCCGCGCCGGCCGACGGCCGCGGCGGCGACGGGACGGCCGCTCATTGTCCGCCCCCCTGGCCCCCACCGCGCTGGCCGCCGCCCGCCTGGCCCCCACCGCCACCGGGGCCTCCGCCCCCGGGGCTTCCTCGCGCCGGGCCGCGCCGCTGGGCGATGATGACCGGGTCTCCCTCGTGGAGGTCCCCGCTTGCGATCTCGATGTTCTGGTTGTCGGACAGGCCGATCACGACGCGCACGGATACCGGGCGCCCGGCCCGAAGTTCATACACCGTGACGGTGGACCCGGGCGCGCCGGCGACCGGCGCCCCCGCCTGGCCGCCTCCGGCCTGGACGAGGCCCGCGCCCGGGCCGCTGGGGCCGCCCCCGGCACCGCCTGCCCGCGCCGCGAGCGGACGGAACAGCACGGCGGCGGTGGGAACGGCCAGCACGTGCGTGCGCTTGCCGGTATTGATCGTCACCTGCGCGGTCATGCCGGGCTTCAGCCGGCCCGAGGCATCGTGCACGATCACGACTGCGTCGTAGGTCACGACGTTCTGGATGATCGTCGGGTTCACACGCACCTGCTGCACGGTGCCGGAGAACGTGACGTTCGGGAACGCGGTCACGGTGATCTGCGCCTCCTCCCCCACTGCGACGCTCCCGACGTCGGCCTCGTCCACCGACGTGTCCACCTCCATGTCCGTCAGGTTCGTGGCGAGCGTAAACAGGGTCGGCGTTTGGAACGACGCCGCGACGGTCTGCCCGACGCTCACGTTGCGGGCCATCACAACCCCGTCGATCGGGCTCGTGATCACCGTCCGCGACAGGTTGTACTGCGCCTGTTGGAGCTGGGCCGCCACGGCCGCGACCTGGTGCTGGGACGCCGACGCCTGGGCCTGCGCGGTCGTGACCTGGGCACGGGCGCTCTGGAGCTGGGACGCGGACGCCCGCTCCGCCGCCTGCGCGGCCTGGACCGCGGCCTGGGTGGCGCGGACGTCGGACGCCGCGGTCTCCGCGGCGGTCCGGTCCGCATCCATCTGGTTCTGCGGAATGAACCCCTGCTGGAGCAGCGAGGCGTCCCGCTGGACGGTCAGGTTGGCCAGGGCGAGCGTGGCGTCGGCCTTGCCCGCGTTCGCCTGCGCGGTGCGGAGCGACGCCTGAGCCTGCGCCAGAGTGGCTGCCGCCGTCTGGACGGCCGCCTGTGCCTGCGCGACCGCGCTCCGGGTCGCCGCCGCGCTGGACTGCGCCGCGGCGAGGTTGGCGCTCGACTGCCCGACGGCGGCCTGGAACGTCGTCGGGTCGAGGGTCGCGAGGACCTCGCCCTTGGTGACCCTGGAGTTGTAATCCACGTTGAGTGTCGCGATCGTCCCCGAGACCTGGCTCCCGACCAGGACCTGGTCCACGGGGTTGACCGTCCCGGTCTCGCTGACCGTCGCCGTAATGTCCGTGTACGCCACAGGCCGCGTGACGTACTGGACCGCCTCGCGCCCGGCGGTCAGGAGCCGGTACCCGGCGGCGGCGGCGCCGACGACCAGAACGGCGATCAGCACGATCACGCCGGTGCGACGTAGACGAACCGCTGCCTGTGTCATGCAGGTCCCCCCACCGTGCTGACCTGAATCGGCATCCCCTCGGCATGCCGGAGGGTCGCCAGCGCGATCTCATAGCTGTACAGGGCGCTCACCGCGTTGACCTCGGCCTGCGCTGCGGTCGCCTGTGCCGTCGTGACCTCGAGGATCATGGTCACGCCCGCGCGGTACCGGCCCTCGGACACCGCCAGCGCCTGATCGGCGGCGGCTTGCGCCGCCACGGTGGCGGTCACGGTGGCGGCGGCCTGCACGGCGCTGAGGTACGCCTGGTACGCATCCTGCCGGACGGACAACTCCGCGTTGCTGAGCGCGGCCTGGGCGCCCTGCAATTGGGCCTGGGCCTGCCGGATCCCGGCCTGCCCGCGGCCGGCGTCGAAGAGCGGCAGGCTCACGGTGCCGCCGAGTCCGTACGAGACCGCGTTGCTGAGCGCCGCGCTCGTGCTCACGGGCGTGTACGCGGTGTTGACCCCAATGCTGAGCTGCGGTCCGGCGTTGACGCGGGCGAGGTCCAGTCCGGCTTGGGCCGACCGGACCTGCGCCTGGGCCGCGGCAATCTCCGGCCGGTTCGCCAGCGCCTGCTGCAGCACGGCGTCGAAGGTGACCGTCACCGACGGCGGCGGCGCCGGCGGCGCCTGGACCTCGACCGGGGCGGCGACGTCTGCGGCGAGCAGCGCCTGCAGCGACGCCTTGTCAGTGGAGATCGCCGCCTGGGCGCTCAGCAGATTCACCTGCGCCTGCGCGACCGCCGCCTGCGCCTGAATGACGTCGGACTGGGCCGCGACGCCGGCCCGGACCTTGGCCTGCGTGAGCGCGAGCTGGGCCTGCACCTGCGCGAGCTGGGCCTGCCTGACGTCGGTCAGCCGTTCCGCGCTCAGCACGTTCAAGAAGGCGGTCGCGGTCTGAACCGCGATGCTCTGCGCCGTCAGCCGGAGCGCGGCCTCCGCGCTCGTGAGCCCGGCCTCGGCCGACGCGACCTGGGCGCTCGTCCGTCCGCTGTCAAAGAGCGGCACCGCGCCGACGAACGAGACGGAACCGGTCCCCTGCGGGCCGGGCAGCACCTGGGTGACACCGGAGGGCGTCACCGTGGTCGCCGAGGACGTCCCGTAGTTCACGGTCCCGCTGAGCGAGATGGTGGGCGCCAGGCCGGTGCGCGCGAGCGCCACGGCCTGCCGGGCCGCGGCCACGGCGTCTTGGGCCGAGACGACCTGGGGGTTCCGGGTGAGCGCGTCCTGAATCGCCTGGTCAAGCGTCAGCGTGGGCCCGGCCGGCGCCGGCGTTCCGGTCGCAGGGGCCGCCGGGGCGGGCGCGGCGGGGGCCGGCACCCCGGCGGCCACCATCAGCGCGGCCGCCACCGCGATGGGGACGAGCGTCCGGTGAGTCATGCTCCCTCCAGCAGGCGCATCGGAAGCCTGACGGTAAACGTGCTCCCGGCTCCGGGGGCGCTCTCCACGGTCACCTGGCCGTGGTGCGCCTCGACGAGGGACTTGACGATCGCGAGCCCGAGCCCCGTCCCCCCGCTGCTCCGGGCGCGCGACCGGTCGGCGCGGTAGAAGTGTTCGAAGATGTGCGGCAGGTCGTCCGGGGCGATGCCGCCGCCCGTGTCGGCCACGGCCAGGCGCACGCCTGCGCTGTCCGCCCGGAGCACGATGCGGACGGCGCCCCCCGGCGGCGTGTGCCGCACCGCGTTGTCGATCAGGTTCTGCGCGACCTGCCGGAGCCGGTCGGGATCGGCCTCCACCGTCGGGAGGCGGTCCGGCGCGTCCACGCGCAGGGTGACGCCCCGTTCCTCAAAGAACGGGGCGAGGCCCTCCACGGTATCGCGCACGACCCGGGCGACGTCGGTCGTCTGGAGGTGGAGCTGCAGCTGTCCGGCCTGGGCGAGCGACAGGTCCCGCAGGTCCGTGATCAGGCGCCGCAGCAGCACCGTCTGGCTGTGCAGGCCGGCGATCCGCTCGGGCGTCGGCTCGACGACGTGGTCGAGCATCCCCTCGAGCGTGCCCTGGATCACCGAGAGCGGCGTGCGCAGCTCGTGCGCGACATCCGCGAACAGGCGCCGGCGCCGCGCCTCGTTCTCGGCAAGCTGCGCGGCCATCCGGTTGAACGCCCGGCCCAGCTCCGCGATCTCGTCCCGGCCGTCGACGGGCACCGGCGGCGCGGGCAGCCCCCTGGTGATCGCCCGGGCGGCCTGGGTCAGATCCGCGACCGGCCTGACGATGCGGCGGGCGAGCCACAGCGCGACGAGCACCCCGATGCCGGCGGCAACGAGCGTCCCGCCCCAGATCGCGTTTCGGATCCGGCCCGCGAAGATGCGCTCGCGCGGGCCGAACCGCGGCCGCAGCGGCACGTCGCCGGGCCCGGGAGCGATCAGGACCTGGCCGGGCTGGGCGCCGGGCGGTCGGACGAGCCCGGGGCTGCGCTCGGCGCGCTCGACGTACTGCCGGAAGGTGATACGCGCGGTGTAGCTGGCGAACGTAGCGCTCAGCACGGTCGCGAGCACCGCGATCCCGACGAACGCGATGCTCAGCCTTGCCCGCAGGCTACGCATGGGTGCCGTCCGCCGCCTGGAACTTGTAGCCGACACCGTACACCGTCACAATATAGCGAGGCGCCCGGGGATCCGGTTCCACCTTCCCCCGCAGGTTCTTGATGTGCGCGTCCACCGTGCGCTCGTAGCCCTCGAAGGCGTGACCCTGGATGCGGTCGATCAACTGCATCCGCGTGAACACCTGGTTGGGATGGCTGGCCAGGATCTCCAGCAGGCGGAACTCCGTCGGCGTCAGGTCGACGCGCTGGTCGCCTCGCCGCACCTCGTGCGCCCGCAGATCGATCGTCAGGTCGCCGGCGCGGATCAGGCCCGCCGGCTCCCAGGTGCCGCGGCGCAGCACCGCGCGTACGCGTGCGACGACCTCGCGAGGACTGAACGGCTTGGTGATGTAGTCGTCGGCCCCAAGCTCAAGCCCGAGCAGCTTGTCCGTCTCCTCGTCCCGCGCCGTGAGCATGATGATCGGCGTGTGCGCCGTCTCCCGAATCCGCCGGCAGACCTCCCGGCCGTCCAGGCGCGGCAGCATCAGGTCGAGGATCACCAGGTCGGGCTGCACGCGGGGCATCGCGGCCAGGGCCGCCTCGCCGTCGGCCGCCTCCTCGACGTCGAACCCATCACGCCGCAGGTAACTCCGCAGCAGCTCCACGATCTGCGGCTCGTCGTCGACGACCAGGATCCTCGGCACGGATGGTCAGGAGAGCGTCGCCAGGCGCTTGCGGTACTCGTCCTCGCTGATCTCGCCCCGCGCGTACCGCTCGCGCAGGAGCTGGGTCGCCGGATCCGGCCGGTGCCAGAGCGTGCGGGCGCCCAGCAGCCGCCAGGCGAGCAGGATCAGCCCGACCAGCAGCA
Organism: Armatimonadota bacterium; assembly: GCA_047519495.1. Classification (GTDB taxonomy): domain Bacteria; phylum Sysuimicrobiota; class Sysuimicrobiia; order Sysuimicrobiales; family Segetimicrobiaceae; genus JAPVSX01. The sequence goes on along the minus strand of JAPVSX010000199.1, from coordinate 8,511 downwards.
CGAGACGGAGGAGGAAGAACAGGCCGGCGGCCCAGAGGAACGGGGCGGCGTGTCGCGGCCCGAACACGCGGGGGCCGTAGGGGCCCGGGCCGTAGTAGGGGCCCGGCCCCGGGGCCGGGCCTACCCCCTGCGCCAGCGCGGGAAGGGCTAGCGCCACGACCAGAAGAGCGGCGATCACCATCGCGCGACTGCGTATGACTCGCATGTGCCGTCCTCCTACAAGTATAGGATACCTTGAGCCTAAGAGACAGTTTCGAAGAACCCGTGAATCCGTTATGAAGAGGACGTGAATGCGCGGCATGTTGTACTGCGGCGGTGCAGCACGCGAGGTGGCGAGGGGGGACCCACGGAGCGCATCGCGACCCGAGCCTCCGGCAGGTTAGCGCCGCGTCAGAGGGGGGACACCTCCACCGCGGCGTGGGGGGACGGGATGTGCCCCTGCTCCATCGCGACGAGCACGTCCAGGAACGCCGACGCGGTGTCGAGGGACGTGAAGCACGGCAGATGGCGCTCGAACGCCGCCCGCCGCAGCGCAAACCCCGCCCGCCCCGGCGTCCGCCCGCGCGTCGGGGTGTTGATCACGAGGCCCACGGCCTGCTCCAGGATCAGCCGGAGGGCCGTCTGGGCGCTGCCGTCCTTGCTGACGTGAATCGCCCGGATCCCCTGCGCGGCCAGGAACTGCGCGGTGTCGTCGGTCGCGTACACGGTGAAGCCGAGCTGCTCGAACCGCCGCAGCAGGAAGAGCGCCGCCGGCTTGTCGCGGTCGGCGATGCTCGCCAGGAGCGCCCGCTGCGCGGGGATCACCACCCCGGCGCCCAGGAGCGCCCGGTAGAGGGCGCCCGGCAGCGTCGTGTCCTGGCCCATCACCTCCCCCGTCGAGGTCATCTCGGGGCCGAGCAGGATGTCGAGCTGCGCCAGCTTCTCGCTGCTGAACACCGGGGCTTTGACCGACACGCGCGCGGGGGCCGGCAGGATCGTGACCCCCGGATACCCGAGGTCGGCGAGCGACGCGCCCAGCATCACGCGCACCGCGAGCGGGACGAGCGGCGCCCCGGCGGCCTTGCTCACGAACGGGATCGTGCGGCTGCTCCGGAGGTTGGCCTCGAGCACGTAGACCACGCCCCGCTTGACGACGAACTGGATGTTGAGGAACCCGCGCACCCTGAGCGCCCGCGCGATCGCCGCGGTGTGGGCGACGATCTGATCCCTCTCCTCCGCAGCCAGGTGCGGCGCCGGGAAGACCGCCAGGCTGTCGCCTGAGTGCACGCCGGCCCGCTCGACGTGCTCCATCACGCCGGGCAGGTAGATCGCATCGCCGTCGCTGACGGCGTCGACCTCGACCTCCGTGCCGTCCACGTACACGTCGACCAGCACGGGGTGCTCCGCATCCACGGCGAACGCGGCTTCGAGATACCGGACCAGTTCCCCGCGGTTCGCGACGATCTCCATCCCGCGCCCGCCGAGGACGTAGGACGGGCGGACGAGCAGCGGAAAGCCGAGCCGCCCGGCGGTCTCGCCCCCCTCCTCCACCGACCGCACCGCCCCGCCCGCCGGATGCGGGATGCCGAGCCGCCGGAGGAGGGCGTCAAACTTGCCCCGGTCCTCGGAGGCGTCCAGGCTCTCGACCGACGTCCCCAACACCGGCACGCCCGCCTGGCTGAGCGGGCCGGCGAGGTTGAGCGCCGTCTGCCCGCCCACCTGCACGATGACGCCCTCGGCCTGCTCGCGCTCGACGACGTGGAGCACGTCCTCCACCGTGAGCGGCTCCATGTACAGCCGGCTCGCGACGTCGAAGTCGGTGCTCACCGTCTCGGGGTTGTTGTTGATCAGGACGGCATCGAGGCCCTCGGCGCGGAGCGCCTTGACCGCGTGCACGCTCGAGTAGTCGAACTCGATCCCCTGCCCGATCCGGATCGGGCCGGAGCCGAGCACCACGATCCGCGGCCTGGCGCTCGCGGGGACCTCGTCCTCGCGGGCGTACGTGGAGTAGAAGTACGGCGTCGCCGCCGGAAACTCGCCGGCGCATGTGTCCACGATCTTGAACACCGGCGCGATCCCGGCCCGCCGGCGGACGTCCCGGACGTGCTCCGGGGGCGCCGCCCAGAGCCGTGCGATCGTCGTGTCGGGGATCCCGAGGCGCTTGGCCTCCCGCAGCGTCTCCGGATCCCGCCGGCTGCGCAGCGCCTCTTCCATCCCGACGAGGGTGGCGATCTTGTGGATGAAGAACAGGTCGATCCGGGAGAGGTCGGCGACTTCTTGTGGCAGCATCCCGCGGCGGAGGCCCTCCGCGAGCGCAAACACTCGCTCGTCGCACGGTTCGGCGATCCGCCGGCGCAGGTCGTCGCGCGCCCACGCGGCGGCCGGCGGGTACAGGAGGCCGTCGGCCTTCGTGTCCAGCGACCGGATCGCCTTCAGCAGCGCCGCTTCGACCGACCGGCCGATCGCCATCGCCTCCCCCGTCGCCTGCATCTGGGTGCCGAGGCGGCGGGCGGCCTGGGGAAACTTGTCGAACGGCCACCGGGGAATCTTGACGACGACGTAGTCGAGCGCGGGTTCGAACGCGGCGCACGTCTGGCCGGTCACGGCGTTCCGGATCTCGTCGAGCGTGCGGCCGAGCGCGATCTTCGCGGCCACGCGGGCGATCGGGTAGCCGGTCGCCTTGCTGGCGAGCGCGCTCGAGCGGCTGACCCGCGGGTTCACCTCGATCACGTAGTAGCGCTCGCTCTCGGGATCGAGCGCGAACTGGATGTTGCACCCGCCCTCGATCCCGAGCCCCCGGATGATCCGGAGGCTCGCGTCGCGCAGCAGCTGGTACTCCCGGTCGGTCAGCGTCTGGCTGGGCGCGATCACGATGCTGTCCCCGGTGTGCACCCCCATCGGGTCCAGGTTCTCCATGTTGCAGACGGTGATGCACGTGTCGAGCCGGTCGCGCATCACCTCGTACTCGATCTCCTTCCACCCCGAGACCGAGCGCTCGACCAGGACCTGATGGATCCGGCTGGCCTGGAGCCCCAGCGAGACAATCTCCCCGAGCGTGCGGGGGTCGTGGGCGATGCCGCCGCCGGTCCCGCCCAGCGTGTACGCGGGCCGGATGACGACCGGATAGCCGATCCGGGCGGCGAACGTCCGCGCCTCGTCGACCGAGTGCGCGACCGTGCTCTCCGGCACGGGCTCCCCGAACGCCAGCATCGCGTCCTTGAACTGCTGCCGGTCCTCGGCCTGCTGGATCGCCCGGAGCGGCGTCCCCAGCAGGCGCACGCCGAGCCGGTCCAGCACGCCGGCCTCGGCCAGCGCGACCGCCAGGTTGAGGCCGGTCTGGCCGCCGAGGGTGGCGAGCATCCCCTGCGGGCGCTCCTTCTCCAGCACACGCGTCAGGAACTCGAGCGTGAGGGGCTCGATGTACACGCGGTCGGCGGTCTCGACGTCGGTCATGATCGTCGCCGGGTTGCTGTTGACCAGCACGACCTCGACGCCCTCTTCCGACAGCGACCGGCACGCCTGGCTGCCGGAGTAGTCGAACTCAGCGGCCTGGCCGATCGTGATCGGACCGGAGCCGATGACGAGGACCTTGCGGATCTCGGGGGCGGGCATTCGAAGGGTCATCCGCGCTCAGCACGCGGGGCCGGCGCAGCGGCCGTGCCGGCGAGGGACGCGCCGCTGCCGATCATCGCCATCCACCGGTCGAACAGGTAGCCGGAGTCGTGCGGGCCGGGACGCCCCTCGGGATGGTACTGCACCGAGACGATCGGCAGCCGGCGGTGGCGCAGCCCCTCGACCGTGCCGTCGTTGAGGTTCCGATGGGTCACGACGACCTCGGCCACATCAAGCGACGCCTCGTCCACGGCGTAGCCGTGGTTCTGGGTCGTCACGTAGACGCGGCCGCTCTCGAGATCCTTGACGGGATGGTTGCTGCCGCGGTGGCCGTAGGGCAGCTTGAACGTTCCGCCCCCCGCCGCGCGCCCGATCAGCTGGTGGCCGAGGCAGATCCCGAATAGCGGCAGCCGGTCCCACAGGCGCTGCACCTGGGCGACCTGGTGCGGGAGGTTCTTGGGGTCGCCGGGTCCCGGCGAGAGCACGACTCCCGCCGGCCGGAGGTCCAGGATCTCCTCCGCGGTCGTGCGGTGCGGCAGGACCCAGACGTCGCAGCCCCGGCGTTTCAAGTTGTCGATGATCCCCCGCTTCACCCCGCAGTCCAGCACCGCGACCCGCGGGCCCGGGCCGGGGTAGTGCTGCGCGGCCTCGGTGGACACTTCCCCGACGAGGTCCAGGGTGCCGATGTCCGGGAGGGCCTGCGCCCGGGCGATCAGCGCCGCGTCCGAGACCTCCGCGGCGTCCTCGGTCGAGATGACGCCCCGCTTGAGGCCGTGGGTTCGCAGATGCCGCACGAGGAGGCGCGTGTCGAGGCCGGCGATCCCGACGATCTGCCAGTGGGCGAGCGCCGCGGCGAGGGTCCGCCCGCCGCGCCAGTGGTGGGGGCGGTCGGCGGCCTCCCCGACGATGAATCCCGCGATGTGCAACCGGTGCGACTCCCACGCGTCCCCGGAGATGCCGTAGTTGCCGATCAGCGGGTAGGCCATCGTGACGACCTGTCCCCGGTAGGACGGGTCGGACAGCACCTCCTCGTAGCCGGTCATCGCGGTGGTGAAGACCACTTCGCCGCCGGTCCACCCCCTCGCGCCGATCGCCCGGCCCGCAAGGACCATCCCGTCTTCCAGCGCCAGCCGCGCCCGCATCACGCCCTCCCCCGGCCTCTATGCATAATTATACACAACGAGGTCATAAAAATACAAGCCGGGGGCTGCGGGGCAAACGAACGGGAGCCCCGGGGGCTCCCGCTGATCCGACGATCCCCTGACCGGCGCACCATCGATCCCTCCCGGAGATCATTAATGGTCCGCGCGCGTAGGCCGCGTGCGTAGCTATTGTACCGTGTCGGCCGACGTTTGCAAAGGGGTGGTCGGATCCATCGAACTCACTCAAGGGGGGGCCGGTACGTACTCAAAGGGGTGCGGCGGCTCGCGCAATCGGCGCAGGCGGACAGCAGGAAGTCCCACCCACAGGCAGGAACACTAGGGGCCATGACACCGCCGCCCCCGAGGGGAGCCCCGGCGCCCACGGCCGCCGCTGCGTCTGGCGCGCCGCGGCCCATGCTTCGTGCCCGGGCCCTCGGCGTGCGCCTCCTCAAGGGTGTGGGTGTCGCGGTGTTCGTCGTGTGCGTCGGGGCGCTGACCGTCGCGCTCTCCGTCGCGGCGAGCGCATCGGGGCTGTCGCCGCTGCTCGTGGCGGCCGCGCTCGCGGCGCTCGTGATCCTCAAGATCCGGCAGAACGCGCGGGCCGGCTACACACCCCTCCGATCGTGGCGGGCCCTCGTCATCACCGGCCTCGTCGTGATCGGGTTCTTCGTCGTCATCTCCGTCGTCGCCGCGTACTGGCCCAAGTAGCGCGGTCCTGGCGCGCACGGAGCGGCGCGGACAGGACCACAGCCCGCCACTCGCCCTCGGCCAGCACGCGTACGCGCGGAAGGCTGCGGGCCTGCGCCGCGCGCAGCACCGCGGAGAGCCGGTCTGCAACGATCCCCGAGGCGACGAACAGACCGCCGGGGTACAGCGTCCGCCGGACCTCCGCGAGCAGCGGGACGATCGTCTCCGCGATCAAGTTGGCCAGAATCAGGTGGGCGCGGCCGGGCGCGCTGTCGAGCCCGGTCCCCCGCACCACCCGCACGCGCGCGGCGACGCCGTTCGCTCGCACGTTGCCGCGCGCCGCCGCGACGGCCACAGGATCGTTGTCCACGGCCCAGACGCGGCCCGCGCCGAGGCGCGCCGCCGCGATCGCGAGGATGCCCGAGCCGGTCCCGACGTCGAACACGGCCGGCGCCCGGCGGCGCCGCCACACCGGGAGATACGCCTGAAGGGCACGAAGGCAGAGGCGCGTAGACGGGTGCATGCCTGTCCCGAACGCCATCCCGGGGTCGATCGCGATCACCGCGGCGCCCGGGCCTATGGCGTTCGCCAATACGTCCGGATGCGGTCCGGAGAGCCACGACGGGCGGACATAGACGCGGCCGACACGGACGGGGCGGACGTGCGCCCGCCACGCCGTGGCCCAGCGGCGAGACGCGACGGTCCGGCGGGTCACGTGGATCACGCCCGGGTCGATGCCGTAGCGGCCGAGGCCCCGGAGCCGGCCCCGAAGCGCACGAAGCGTGACCGGCAGCAGGGGCGACGGCGGGAGGTAGCAGCGGAAGCGGACCCGGCCGGCTGACGCCCGTTCCTCCACCAGCCCGCCGCTCCGGAGGTCCGCCATGGCCGCTCCGACCGCCTCGGCGGCGCCGGCCGCGGCGGTGACGCTCACCTCGACCCACGTGCGCCCAGGGGGCCCGCGCCTACGGCGTGAGCGAGTACGCGCGCGAGCCAAGACGCCCTACGGCGTGAGCCAAGACGCCGCGCCGGCCGGGGGCAGTCACGTCAGGTGCCCGCGGAGCTTCCCGAGCAGGGTCTTCTTGCCCGGCTTGATCTCTTCTCCCCGAAGCCTGCCGAACTGCATCAGGAGGCGGACCTCCTCCTTCGTCAGCGTCTCGGGAATCGTCACCCGGACGTGCACGACGAGATCGCCCTGTCCGCCGCGGAGCCCGGGGAGCCCTTTGCCGCGAAGGGTGAGCGTGCTCCCGGGCTGGATGCCCGACGGGACCGTGAGCGGCGCGGGGCCGTCGAGGGTCTCCACTTCGATCTCGTCGCCGAGCGCCGCCTGCACCATCGAGATCGGGACCTCGCAGTGCAGGTCGTGCCCGTGGCGCTCGAAGATCGGGTGCGGGACGATGTGCAGGTCCACGTACAGATCGCCCCGCTCGCCGCCGCGCATGCCCGCCTCTCCCTCGCCCTGCAGGCGGAGCCGGGTCCCGTCTTCGACGCCCGCCGGGACCGTCACCGTGATCTCCCGCTCAAGGCGCGCCCGCCCGCTCCCCCGGCACTCCCGGCACGGGCGGCGCACGATCCGGGCGGCCCCCCGGCACTGGGGGCAGGTGGTGATCTGGGTGAACGCGCCGAACGGGGTCTGCCGGCTGTACCGCACCTGCCCCGCGCCCTTGCAGGTCGGGCACGGCTCCGGGGCGCTTCCCTTCTCTGCCCCCGTGCCGAAGCAGGCCGGACAGGTTTCCTCGCGCTCGATCCGGATCGTCTTGTCGGCGCCGCGCGCGGCGTCTTCGAGGGTGATCTCGAGCGCCACCCGCAGATCGGTGCCCCGCTCGGGCCCCGGCTCTCCGCCACGCGACCGCGTCTGCCCGAACTGCCCCCCGAAGAACATGTCGAAGAGGTCGTCGAAGGGGGTCCCGCCGAACGGGCTCCGGTCGCCGGGGCCGGCGGCGCCGGCCGGGACGCGCCCCGTGCGGTCGTAGTGGGCGCGCCGCTCCGGATCGCTCAGGACCTGATACGCCTCGTTGATCTCCTTGAAGCGCTCATCGGCCTTGGGATCCTGGTTGACGTCGGGGTGGTGCTCCCGCGCGAGCTGCCGGAACGCCCGCTTGATCTCGTCCTGGGTCGCCGCGCGGGAGACCCCCAGGATCTGGTAGAAGTCGCGAGGGACCATCAGGGGAAACGGCTAGGGCTGGCTCAGGGCGTCGCCGAGGGTGTCTGCGAGAAACCGGACAAGGCTGACCACCTTCCCGTACCGCATCCGGGTCGGCCCGATCACGCCCGCGGCGCCGGCGGGCCGGCCGCCGACCCGGTAGGTCGCCGACACGATGCTGCAGTCCCGCATCTCCTCGCGCCGGTTCTCGACGCCGATCGTGATCCGCACCCGGTCCCCGCCGGCCTCCTCGCCGAGGAGGTCCTCCACGACGTCCGCCCGCTCGAGCGCGGAGAGGACGGGCTGCGCGCGGCGCACGTCCTGGAACTCCGGCTGCTTGAGGATGTTCGCCTTGCCCTCGGTGTGGATGCGGGTCGCAGGATGCAGGATCTGCTCGCGCAGGAGCCGGCCGACCTGGTCGAGCACCCGCTGGTACAGCGTGGCCTCGCCGATCACCCGATCCAGCATCCGGTCGGTCAGGTCGCTGAGGGGGCGGCCCGCGATCCGCCGGCTGATCTCCTGGGACAGCCGATCGCACTCCTCGACGGCCATCGGCCGGTCGAACTCCACGGTCCTGCTCTCGAGCACCTCGGCGTCGGTCACCACAACGACGAGGGCGCGGTGGGGGGTCAGGGGGATCAGGTGCAGGTGACGGATCACCTGGCGGTCGTGCCGCGGCGCCCCGACGACAGAGGCGCACTCGGTCACGACGGCCAGGGCGCGGGCGGCCTGTTCGACCGCCCGGTCCAGCTCGGCCGCGGCGAGCGTGCGCCGGATCCGGGTCCGCTCCGCGACCGGAACCTGCTCTTCCTCGATCATCGAGTCCACGTACACCCGGTATCCCTGGTCGGTCGGCACGCGCCCCGCCGAGGGATGCGGCTGGTGGAGGAAGCCCAGCTCCTCCAGCGCCGCCATTTCGTTGCGCACCGTGGCAGAACTCACCCCCAGATG
>JAPVSX010000198.1:0-9162 GCA_047519495.1 Armatimonadota bacterium | reverse complement strand
GATCAGCGACCGGTCGATCCCGTAGCGGCCGGCGAAGTGCGCGGTGATCGGCACGGAGAGGAGGAGCGCCAGGCCCATCATCACGCCGTACCACCGGAGCGTGAGCGGCCCGAGATGGAAGAGCACCGGATGCATCGGCGCCAGTATAGCACGCATGATCGCGGGCGGCCCCTGCGCGGTCGTGCGTGCGAGGGCGTGCCCGAGCTGGGCCTGGGGGTCGTGCGTGTCTTGCGTTTCAGGGGCGTGCGCGGTACCCTGGTCCCGGGGCGCGGGCGGCGGCGAAGGCCGAGGCCCTGTCTGGCGCCGCCAAGAAGGGCGAGGCGGTGTCTCCGTGCCGCCCAAAGGGAGGCGGGAGTGGGCCAGGTGACGATCCCCGCAGTCTACATGCGGGGAGGGACCAGCAAAGGGCTCTTCTTCCACGGGGCATGGCTGCCCGCGGATCCTGCGGCGCGGGACCGGATCCTCCTGCGGGCGCTGGGCAGCCCGGATCCGTTTCGTCGGCAGGTGGACGGCCTCGGGGGCGCCACGTCCAGCACGAGCAAGGCGGTCATCGTCTCACCCTCATCCCGGCCCGACGCGGACGTGGACTATCTCTTCGCCCAGGTCGGCATCGACCGGCCCGTGGTGGACTACTCGGGCACCTGCGGCAACCTCTCGGCCGCCGTCGGCCCGTTCTCGATCGAAGAGGGGATGGTGGGCGCCGCGGACGGCGTGACCGCCGTGCGGATCTGGCAGGTGAACACCCGGAAGCGCATTATCGGCCACGTGCCGACGCGCAACGGCCAGCCCGTCGTCGAGGGGACGTACCGGATCGACGGCGTGCCGACCGCCGGGGCGGAGATCCGCGTGGAATTCCTCGAGCCGGGGGGCGCCACCTGTGGACGCCTCCTGCCCACGGGGCACGCGACCGACGTGCTGGACATTCCCGGGATCGGCCGGATCGAGGTCACTCTGCTCGACGCCGCCATGCCGGCGGTGTTCGTCAGGGCCGCGGACCTGGGACTCGGCGGCACAGAGCTTGCAGACGCCGTGGACGGCAATCCGGATCTCCTTGCCCGGCTGGAGGCGATCCGATGCGCCGGCGCCGTGGCGATGGGGCTGGCCGGGACGCCCGAGGAGGCCACCTCCCGCAGGCCCGCCACGCCGAAGATCGTGTTCATCGCCTCCTCCCGCGACTACACGAGCGCCCGGGGAGAACGGATCTCTGCCGGCGCGGTTGACGTCGTCGCACGGCTTATCTCGATGGGCCGGCTGCACCACGCGCTCGCGGTGACGGGCGGCGCGGTCGCCACCGCCACCGCGGCTGTGGTTCCCGGGACGATCGTCAATGTGGCGGCTGGACTGCCCGCGGGCGGCGAGCGCGAGGTCACGATCGGCCACCCGTCGGGAATGATCAGGGTAGGCGTGGCCGTGTCCCGGCGCGACGGGACGTGGGCGGCGGAGAGGGCCGTCGTCGGCCGCACCGCGCGCCGCCTGATGGAAGGCGCGATCAGGCTTCCGGAGTCGGTCGCCGGGGGAGTGGCGGCATCGCCGTCGGGCGGGCCGGCGGGTTCGGGCAGCGCGCCACCAGACGCCGCGTCTCGCGGATCCGGCGGGCCCCCGCGGTCCGGCCGAGCGCAGACCCGCATCCCCGCCGTGATCATGCGCGGCGGGACGAGCCGGGGCCTGTTCTTCCGGCGTGACGATCTGCCCGGGCCCGGCGCGCTGCGCGATCGCATCATCCTGAGCGCGTTCGGAAGCCCCGATCCCTACCGGCGGCAGATCGACGGGATCGGGGGCGCGACCTCGGTGACGAGCAAGGTAGTCCTGGTCGGCCCGTCGTCCCGCGACGACTGCGACGTGGACTACTTCTTCGGCCAGGTGGACATCGCCCGGCCGCTCGTGGATTACACGGGCAGCTGCGGGAACCTCTCGGCGGCCATCGGCCCGTTTGCGATCGAGGAGGGCCTCATCCGCGCGACGGAGCCTATGACCCGGGTCCGGATCTGGCAGGTGAACACCGAGAAGCGGATCATCGCGTGGATTCCGACGCGGGGAACTGAGCCGGAGGTCGAGGGCGAGTTCGCGATCGACGGTGTGCCGTTCCCCGGGGCCCGGATCCGGCTCGAGTACCTCGAGCCGGGCGGGTCGTTGTCGCCGGACTTCCTGCCGACCGGACGGCCCGTGGACGAGCTCATGATCCCGGGGGTGGGGCGGATCCCGGTCACGCTCGTGGATGCGACAAACCCCGTCGTGTTCTTCCGCGCGGCGGACCTCGGGCTCACGGGGACCGAGCTCGGCGACGAGATCGACGGCAACCCCGAGGTCCGGCGGACGATCGAGGCGATCCGGGCGCACGGCGCGGTGCTCATGGGCCTCGCGGCGTCGCCCGAGGAGGCCACGGCCGGGCGGCCGGGGACGCCCAAGGTGGCGTTCGTGGCCCCGCCGGTCACGTACCGGACCAACAAGGAGACGACGGTCGAGGCGGCGCAGATCACCCTCGCCGCGCGGATCATGACGATGGGCACGCTGCACCGCACGTACGCGGTCACCGGGGGGGTGGCGACGGCCGCGGCCGCCCTCGTCGCGGGGAGCGTCGTCAACACAGCGGCGCGCCTCGACAGCAGCGAGCCCGAGCAGGAGGTCCGCGTGGGGCATCCCGCCGGGATCCTCCCCGTTGGGGCGCGGGTGACGCGTCAGGGCGACCGCTGGGTGTGTGAGAAGGCGGTGACGTTCCGGACGGCCCGCCGCCTCATGCAGGGCTTCGTCTGCGTGCCGGCGTCGGTCGGCCGCCTCACGTCCGCCGACGCCGCCGGCGAATAGGCGGCCCCGATCCCCTCCTCCGGAAGCACGCGGCCCAAGAGCGCGTGCGCCTCGGGCGAGAAGCCCGCCGCATCCGTCGAGTCCGCGGAAGGAAATCCGCCGCACTCACGGTAATTCTGCTCCCAATCTGATGCGCGGGGTGGGGGACGAATGCGGAAGGGAATCGTTTCGCTGCTCGCTATCGGGCTGCTGCTGGTCACGTGCGTGGTCGGCCGTCCGTCCGTTGCGGCGCCGCGGCCGCTCGTGATTGGGCTGTCGATTGCGCTGACGGGCGAGATCTCAGACGCCGCCGCCTTCATCAAGCTCGGGTACGAGTTGTGGGCGCAGGATCAAAACGCGAAGGGCGGGCTTCTCGGCCGGCCCGTGCAGCTGCGGGAGTATGACGACCAGAGCGACCCCCAGACGTCCGCGCGGCTCTACGAGAAGCTGATCACCCAGGACAAAGTGGACCTGATCATCGGTCCCTACTCGAGCGCGGTGACGAGCGCCGCGAGCACGGTGGCCGAGAAGTACCGCATGGTCATGCTGGCCTCCGGGGCGTCGGCCCCCGGCATCTGGAAGCGAGGCTACAAGTACGTCTTCCAGATCCCTCCCTCGGCCCGCAACTACTACGTCGGCGCGATCGACATCGCCCGGAAGGAAGGCTACAAGACCGTCGCGCTGCTGGGGGAGGACAGCGACTACCCCCGCGACGCGGTCCCGGGTGCCGCCGACTATGCGCGGGACCACAGGATGCAGGTTGGGTACCAGCAGTTCTACCCGCCGAAGACGACGGAGTTCAGCTCGTATCTGGCCCACATCCGCTCGGACAACCCTGACGTCCTGATCAACGCGGGGTACCTGCCCGAGGACCTGGCGCTCATCCGAGAGATGCGGGGGCTCGGCATCAACCTCCGGATGCTCGTCCTCGGCGTAGGCGCGTCGCTCCCCGACTGGGCCAAGACGGCCGGCAAGGACGGCGACTACGTCTTCGCAGCCAGCCAGTGGGAGCCGTCGGTGAAGACCCCGGGAAACGGGCAGTTCGTCGTCGAGTTCGCCCGGCAGTTCAGCCGCGTCCCCGACTACCGGGCCGCCCAGGCGTACGCGGCGGGCCAGATCCTGGCGATGGCCGCTGAGAAGGCCGGCTCGCTCAACCAGGACCGGCTGCGCGACGTGATCGCCGGGCTGGACATCACAACCGTCTTCAACCACTTCAAGGTGGACCAGACCGGCGCGCAGGTCGGCGCCAAACTGTTCCTGACACAGTGGCAGCACGACCAGAAGCAGGTCGTCTGGCCGTTTGACGTGGCCACCGCGAAATACCTGTTGCCCACCCCCAGCTGGGACAAGCGGTAGACGCCCCCCATCGGTGTCCGCCGCCACCGCCGCCCAGCTTGCGATCGACGGCCTGCTCCTCGGCGGGATCTACGCCGCGCTGGGGATCGGGCTGAACCTCATCTTCGGCGTGATGCGGGTCGTCAATCTGGCCCACGGCGACCTGATGATGATCGGCGCCTATGTAACCGTCACACTGTTCACGGCGTACCAGGTCAGTCCGTTCGTGAGCCTCCCCCTCGCCGCGGCGCTCGTGTTTGTCCTCGGCTGGCTGATGCAGGCGGGATGCTTCGCCCGACTCCCGGAGGACGGCTCGCGGGAGCTGTTGTCGCTCCTCCTGGCGTTCGGCCTCTCGTCGGTCCTCCAGAACGCCGGGATCGTCATCTGGGGAACGCAGTTTCGCTCTGTGCCTGTCCTCTCCGGCACCTGGTTTTTGGGACGGTTCGCGTTCCCGGAGGTCCGGACGATCACGTTCGGCATGGCGATCGCGCTGACCGCCGGGCTCTGGTTGTTCCTCAAGAAGACGGAGCTCGGCCTGGCGATCCGTGCGGCGTCGCAGCAGGTCGAAGGGGCGCTCGTCTGCGGGGTCAACGTCCGGCGGGTCCGGAGCCTGACGTTCGCGATCGGCTCGGCCCTGGCCGGCATCGTCGGCGCGCTGCTCGTGATGATGTACGCCGTGTACCCGCAGATGGGGCAGGACTACGTGCTCCGGGCGTTTGCGATCATCGTCGTCGGCGGCCTCGGCAGCTATCCCGGCGCGTTTCTCGGTGGGATGCTACTGGGGCTCAGCGAGACGTTCGGCGGCTACCTCTTCGGGGGGAACATGGCGAGCATCGTGCCGTTTGCGCTCCTCGTCATGACCCTGCTGGTCCGGCCGTCGGGGCTTCTCGGAGTGCAGCGGTCCTGAACGGACGCCGGCTGCTGGGCAGCGCAGCGGTCGCCGCGGCCGCCGCCGTGCCGTTCGTCGCCGACCCCTACGTGACCGCGCTCCTCATCACGGTCTATCTCTACGTGGGGCTCACCTACGCATGGCACCTGCTCTCCGGGTACGCGGGCTATCTCTCCTTCGGCCAGGTAACGTTCTTTGGCCTCGGCGCCTACACGGCAGCGCTTCTGATCATCCACTGGGGCCTCCCGTGGCCGGTCGCTGCCATAATCGGCGGGCTCGCGGCGCTGCCGGTTGCCCTGGGGCTCGGCTGGGTGATGCTGCGGCTGCGCGGGCCGTTCTTCGCGATCGGCATGCTGGGCTGCGCGCAGATCACCCAGCGGCTGATCGCGATGTGGACGCCGGTGACGCACGGGGGCGAGGGGCTGTATCTGCCCCCGATCAACTCGCTGCTCGGCGTGTACTACGCGATCGGGGGAATCGCCCTCGGCATGCTGCTCGCGACGCGGGCCCTCCACAGCTCCCCGTTTGGGCTCCGTCTGCGGTCGATCCGCGACGCGGAGGAGGCCGCCGAGGCCCTCGGCGTTGACACGACCCGGTACAAGATCGCCGCGTTCGCGGTCGCGTCGTGCGTGCCGGCCGTCCTGGGCGGCATGGACGCCTGGTACCTGAGCTATCTCAACCCGCCGTCGGCGTTCAGCCCCTCGATCGATCTCCAAGTTGTCGCGATGGGGGTGCTGGGCGGCCTTGGGACCGTCTGGGGGCCGCTCGTCGGCGCGCTCGTGCTGTCGTTCGTGAACGAGGCGCTGTGGGCGCAGTTTCCGCAGCTCCACCTCGGTTTGCTCGGCGCCGTGGTCGCAGCGACGGTGCTCTTCCTCCGCCGTGGCCTCGTCTCCGTCGCGGGCGACTGGTGGGCGCGCACGGTGGGAGGGCGCGGCCGTGCCTGACGCCGGCGGCCGTCGGGATGGGGCGCTGCTCGAAGTACGGGACGTGACGCGTGCGTTCGGGGGTCTCGTCGCGGTGCGGAACCTGTCCTTCGAGGTCCGCGAGGGGGAGTTCCTCAGCATCATCGGCCCCAACGGCGCGGGCAAGACCACCGTGTTCAATCTGATCACCGGCCTGTACCGCCCGAACGCCGGCGACATCCGCCTCGACGGGCGCACGATCGTCGGGCTCCGCCCGCACCGGGTGGCCGCGCTCGGCATCGGCCGCACGTTCCAGATCCCGCAGCCGTTTTCCGACCTCAGTGTGCGCGAGAACGTCCTCGTCGCCGCGTTCGTCCGCGGCACGGTGTCCGCCGCCCGCCGGCGGGCGGACCGCGCTATGTCCCTGACGGGGCTCGCGGGCCGGGCGGACGCGCTGCCGCGAACTCTGACCGTGGCCGGCCGGAAGCGCCTGGAGGTCGCACGGGCGCTGGCTACGGCGCCCCGGCTCCTGCTCCTCGACGAGGTGATCGCCGGCCTGAACCACACGGAGATGGCGGAGATGGTCGAGGTGATTCGGCGGCTGCGGGGCGAGGGGATCGCGGCGGTCGCAGGCGTCGAGCACGTCATGGCGGCCGTGGTCAGGCTCTCCGACCGGATCCTCGTGCTCGACCAGGGGCGGCGGATCGCTGAGGGGACGCCCGACGAGGTGATGCGGGCTGAGCGCGTGATCGATGTGTACCTGGGGCGGGAGGAGGGATGAGCGGCCTGCCTGCCGCCGCCCCTCGGGGAACCCCCTCCGGGGGATCCTCATCCCTTGGGGGGGACAGGCCGCGAAGCGGGGAGGATGGCGCGCTCCTCCGGGTCGAGCACCTGGAGGGCGGCTACGGCGACATCCAGGTCCTGTGGGACGTGTCGCTCGAGGTCGGCCCGCGGGAGATCGTGACCGTCATCGGAGCGAACGGCGCAGGGAAGACCACGACCCTGCGCACCGTGATCGGGATCCTGCCGCCGCACGGCGGCGGCGCCGTCTTCCGGGGCCGGCGGTTGGACCGCGTGCCGCCCCACGAGATCGTCGCCGCCGGCCTGACGCTGGTGCCCGAGGGCCGCCACCTGTTTCCCTTCATGACCGTGCAGGAAAACCTGCTCGTCGGCTCGCACCCGACCCGCGCGCGGGCGCACCGGCGAGAGACGCTCGACCTGATCTTCTCGCTGTTCCCGATCCTGGCCGAGCGCCGCGGGCAGCTGGCGGGCACCCTGTCCGGCGGGCAGCAGCAGATGGTCGCGGTCGCGCGCGGGCTCGCCGCCCGTCCCCGCCTGCTGATGCTGGACGAGCCGTCCCTGGGCCTTGCGCCGATCGTGGTCCGGGAGATCTTCGCCGCCCTCGGCCGGATCCGCGCCGAGGGGGTGGCTATTCTGTTAGTGGAGCAGAACGTCCGGCAGTCGCTCCGCCTCGCCGACCGGGCGTACGTGCTTGAGAACGGCCGGACGGTCGCCCACGGCTCCGCCGCGGAGATGCTGGGCTCCCCGGAGCTCGGGCGGAAGTATCTCGGGCTCGAGTAGCGTGGCGCAGCGGGCGCACGGCGGTCCAGGCGTACCTCGCCGGGACAGAACATGGGCGCGCTGCTGCTCCTCCTTCTTGGTCAAGGTAATCGTCTCCCTGTGCATGCTGCCAGGATGACAGATTCACTGATCTGTTGGGGGGTGACAAAATCATTGACCTATTACATTTCGGCCCCGAATTCTTGACACCCCGGGGCGTGTATGCTAACGTAGGTTCAAACTGAATAGCAACTCTTATCAAGAGTGGTCGAGGGACGGGCCCGATGACACCCGGCAGCCTACCAGGCGCTCACCTGGCGTGGTGC
The DNA here is from genome assembly GCA_047519495.1 of Armatimonadota bacterium. Taxonomy (GTDB): domain Bacteria; phylum Sysuimicrobiota; class Sysuimicrobiia; order Sysuimicrobiales; family Segetimicrobiaceae; genus JAPVSX01. The sequence continues at coordinate 1,369 of JAPVSX010000198.1, read as the reverse complement.
TAACTCCCGCGGAAGATCCAATTCCGGTAGATAAGAGGGAGCGATCCCCCTCGCGGAGTTGGAGGGGGATTTTTTGTTGCCTTGCCTGACGTGTCGGGGTGGAAAGGGGAGGGGAGAGATGGCGGTCGAGGGGCTGTCATGTCGCGAGTGCGGGCGGCGCTATCCGGCGGAGGCGATCTTCGTCTGCGAGCACTGCCTCGGGCCGCTGGAGGTGCGGTACAGGGAAGACGGTCTGAGCGGTCAGGCACTCCGCGACGAGATCGCGCGCGGTCCCGCCTCGATCTGGCGGTACCAGCCCCTGCTGCCTGTTCCCCCCGTTCCCGAGTGGGACCTGGCGCCCGGGTTCACGCCGCTGGTCCGCGCCGAGCGGCTCGGCCGGGTGCTCGGCCTCCGCCACCTCTACCTCAAGAACGATACGCGGAACCCCACGTGGTCCTTCAAGGACCGCGTCGTCGCGGTCGCGCTCGCGGCTGCCCGGCAGTTTGGGTTCCAGGTGCTCTCCTGCGCCAGCACCGGCAACCTGGCGAACGCGGTCGCCGCCCACGCGGCGAAGGCCGGACTGCGCGCGGTTGTGTTCATCCCGAAGGGCCTCGAACGCGCCAAGGTCGTGACGACCGCGGTGTACCGGCCGACGGTCGTTGAGGTCGAGGGCACCTACGATGACGTCAACCGGCTGTGCCTGGAGATCGGCGAGGAGCACCGCTGGGCGATCGCCAACGTGAACCTCCGGCCCTACTACTCTGAGGGGGCCAAGACGCTGGCCTTCGAGGTGGCCGAACAGCTCGGGTGGCGGGCGCCCGACCGCGTCGTTGTCCCCGTCGGCTCGGGGAACATGTTCGTCAAGATCCACAAGGGCTTCGAGGAGTTCCAGCGGCTCGGGGTGACCCCGGCGCGCACCGTCCGGATGACGGCGGCGCAGGCCGATGGGTGCGGCCCGATTGCCACGGCCTATCGCGGCAACACGGAGACGGTGATCCCGGTCAAGCCGAGCACGATCGCCAAGTCGCTCGCGATCGGGAACCCGGCGGACGGCGGGTACGTCCTGGACCTCGCCCGGCGCACCGGCGGAGCCGTCGAGGCGGTGACGGACGCGGAGGCCGTGGAGGCGATCCGCCTTCTGGCCGAGACCGAGGGCCTGTTCACCGAGCCGGCCGGCGGGGTTACGATCGGCGTGCTGCGGAAGCTGGCGGCGGCCGGCGCGATCGACCCCGACGAGGTCACCGTCGCGTACATCACCGGCATCGGGCTCAAGGCGCTTGAGGCCGTCGAGCAGGTGATCGAGTCCACGATCACGATCAAGCCCACGCTCGCGTCGTTCGAGGAGCGGGTTCTGGCGCTGGCCGGGGACTAGCCCGCGATCTGGAGGTAG
>JAPVSX010000197.1:0-5099 GCA_047519495.1 Armatimonadota bacterium | reverse complement strand
CGTTTCGACAAGTTGGCGCACGCCCGCGCTTTAGCGGTAGCGGAGGGAAGGTTGCCTGGCGCGCCGTTAGGGCGCAGTTCGCTCGGTTCGCTCGGTTCGCTCGCCGTCCGGACCCGGGGCTGCCATCCCGGGGCCGGCCTGTTCTCCCTGCACGAACGGCCGCAGCCGGGCGACTGCCGCCGACGGCACTTCGACGTCCACTACCACGCCGCCGGCCGTGTCCTCCCGGCGCAGGACCCGTCCCTGGGCGTACACCTGGGCGAGGATGCCTACGTCCGCGTACGGAATGACGAGGCGCACCCGCTGTGCCGGATCGGGCAGCCGCCGGGAGATGACCCGCAGGAGGTTGAGGAGGCCGAGGCCGCGCAGCGCGGAGACCGGCACGCCCTCCGGCTCCTCGGCGAGCACGTCCCGGAGGGCATCCGCGGACAGCCGGTCCGCCTTGTTGAGCGCCGTCACTCGGAGCTTGCCGGCCGCCCCGAGCTCGCGGAGCACCTGTTCTACGGCCGCCCGCTGCTCCATCCACCGGGGGTGGCTCGCGTCGATGACGTGGACCAGAAGATCTGCGTCGGTGACCTCTTCGAGGGTCGCCCGAAACGCGGCCACGAGGTCGTGCGGCAGCTTCTGAATGAAGCCGACGGTGTCGACCAGCAGCACCGGCCGGTGATTGGGCAGCACGACCTTGCGGATCGTCGGGTCGAGGGTGGCGAACAGCTTGTCGGCGGTGAACACGTGCGCCTGTGTGAGCGTGTTGAGCAGGGTGGACTTCCCCGCGTTCGTGTAGCCGACGAGCGCGACGACGGGGAGCGCCGCGCCCCGGCGCGACTCGCGCTGCAGGCGCCGGTGCCGGCTCAGCTCCCCGATCTCCAGCCGGAGGTCCGTGATCCGGGTGCGGATCCGGCGGCGGTCCACCTCCAGCTTCGTCTCGCCCGGGCCCCGGGTGCCGATCCCGCCGCCGAGCCGGGAGAGCAGCACCCCGCGGCCGGCCAGGCGCGGCAAGAGGTAGGTCATCTGCGCCAGCTCGACCTGGAGGCGGCCTTCCCGGGTGCGGGCGCGCTGCGCAAAGATGTCCAAGACGAGCGCGGTGCGGTCGAGCACCTTCGTGCTGAGGGCCCGCTCGAGGTTCCGCTGCTGCCCCGCGGAGAGCTCGTGGTCGAAGATCACCACGTGCGCGCCCGCGGAAGCCGCCCGGGCCCGGATCTCCTCGACCTTGCCGGCCCCCACCCAGGTCGCCGGATCCGGCCGCGAGCGCCGCTGCACGACCATGTCTAGTACGACCGCGCCGGCGGTCTCGGCGAGCAGCGCGAGCTCCTGCAGGCTCTCCGGCTCCTGCCCGCGGCCGGGGGTCTCGAGCCCGACGAGCACCGCCCGCTCCAGCTCACCCCCGGCCACATCAATCATGGCGGGGCGCGGCGCGTCCCACCGGTCCCCCGGCGTGAGCCCGCGGCGGAGTTTGTGGCCCTGAGGCGTACCGGTCGCCCGAATCGCGCGCGCTCCGCTAGCCGACCGGTCCGTCGTGTCGCGCCGCGCGCCGGGAAGCCGCGCGGAGGTGATGGGGCGCGGCAGGCTCCAGGTGCTGGCCGATTCGCTTGATCGCCTCGGCGAACCGGTTGTCCGGCGCCGTGAGCGAGATGCGCACGTAGCCTTCGCCCCGGCGGCCGTATCCGACCCCCGGCGTCACGGCGACCCCGGCGTGCTCGAGCAGGTGGCCGGCGAACCCAACCGAGTCATACCCCTGGGGCACAGGCACCCAGAGATAGAACGTCGCGCGGGGCAGCGGGGCGTCGAGCCCGGCGTTCCGCAGGCCGGCCACGACCGTGTCGCGGCGCGCCTGCCAGATCGCCACCCGCTCGCGCACCGGGGCGTCCGGTCCGGTGAGCGCGGCGACGCCGGCCGCCTGGATCGCAGCGAACTGCCCGCTGTCGATATTCGTCTTGAGCGTGCCGAGGGCTCTGACCGCGTCCGCGTTGCCCACGGCGAAGCCGAGCCGCCAGCCCGTCATGCAGTACGTCTTGCTGAGCGAGTGCAGCTCAATCGCCACCTCGCGCGCGCCCTCGGCCTGGAGGACGCTCGGCGGACGGTACCCATCGTAGGCGATCTCCGAGTAGGTGTTGTCGTGCACGACGAGCACGTCCCAGCGGCGGGCAAACTCGACGACCCGCTGGAAGAACGCGAGGTCGGCGACGCCCGCGGTCGGGTTGTTGGGATAGTTGAGGAAGAACAGCCTCGCCCGCCGGGCCACGTCCTCGGGGATCGCGCGGAGGTCCGGGAGCCACCCCCGCTCCTGGCTCATCGGCACCGGGTACGGCTCGCCCTCCGCCATGAGCGTCGCCGTCGCGTACACGGGATACCCGGGATCGCTCACGAGCGCCACGTCGCCCGGGTTCACGAACACCCAGGGCAGGTGCGCCAGGCCTTCCTTGGACCCGATCAGCGCGAGCACCTCGCGGCTGGGGTCGAGCGTCACCCCGAACCGCCGAGCATACCACGCGGCGACTGCCTCACGGAACGCGCGTGTCCCCTCGTACGGCGGATACGTGTGGGTGGCGGGGTCGCGCGCAGCCCGGACCAGCGCCTCGACGATGTGGTCCGGCGTCGGAAGGTCAGGATCGCCGATCGAGACATCGATGACGTCCACCCCACGCTGTCTGAGCGCGTCGCGCTTCCGGTTGAGGTCGGCGAACAGGTACGGCGGAATCCGGTCCATCCGTCGAGCGATCTGCATCAAGCCCTCCAGGCGTCCGTCAGGGCCGGCCCCTCGGCCGGCTCCCGTTGCTCATCATAGCATGAATTCGAGCGGCGACGGCCTCCGGTGGGTCGTCTCCGACGTCCACCCACCGGTACCGCGGGTCCGCCCGGAACCACGTCCACTGGCGCTTCGCGTAGCGCCGCGTGTTCCGGCGGAAGCGCGCGACCGCCTCGTCGAGCGTCACGGCCCCGTCCAGGTACGCCAGGAGCTCCGTGTACCCCAGGCCCCGCATCGCGGGCAGCGCCGGCGGATACCCCCGGCGGAGGAGCGCGCGCACCTCCTCGACCAGGCCGCCCTCCAGCTGCTTCGTGATCCGCCGGTCGATGCGCTCGTAGAGTCGGGCGCGGCCGAGGGTGAGGGCCACCATCAGGACCGCCTCCTCGCCCCCGGCCGGTGCCGCCCACCCGTCTGCGCCCACCTCGGCCTGGAGCGCCGAGATCGCCGTCCCGGTCCGCGCGTGGACCTCGAGGGCGCGGATGACCCGGCGGACGTTCCGCGGATGGATGCGCGCGGCGGCGGCCGGATCCACCGCGCCCAGGCGCCGGTGGAGCGTCCCCGGTCCCCCGGCACGCTCCTCAGCCTCGAGATGCCTCCGCAGGTCCCAGTCGGGCGGCGCCGGCGGGATCACCACGCCGTCCACGACCGCCCGAATGTAGAGGCCGGTGCCGCCGACGAGCAGCGGCAGGCGCCCTCGTTCCCGGATCTCCGTGATCGCCCGCACGGCGAGCCGCTGGTACTCGGCGAGCGTGACGATCTGGTCCGGATCCGCCACGTCCAGGAGGTGGTGCGGGATGGCGGCGCGGTCGGCCGGCGAGGGCTTGGCGGTGCCGATGTCCATCCCACGGTACAGGGTGCGCGAGTCGGCGCTGACGATCTCGGCGGGAATCCGGCGGGCGAGAGCGATCGCCACCTGGGTCTTTCCAACCGCCGTCGGGCCCGCGATCACGACCAGGATCGGACCCGGCATCAGGTGTGGGGGCTACCGGCGGCGGCGGCCACGGCGGTGCGGGCGGGTAGCCGCGCGCGCTCCGGGAGCCTCGGCGACCGGCGCGATCGCTGCCCCAGGTGCGGGCTCGGGCGGCGGCGTGGGAGGTGCGGCGGACGGGCCAGGAGCCGGCTTCCCTTTCCCGCGCGCCCGGTGCGGCCGGTCCTCCAACCAGGCGAACTGGCGGGGCGCCGACCGCCGGTCGAGCTCGTAGAACGCCCGGTAGAGCGTGCGGGCGATCTCCACCGCCTGGGCGGCGTTCTCGGCCGACAGCAGCGCGTCGATCCGTGTCTCGCCGCCCCGGCCCGACTGCTGGACGTCCTCGTACTCGCCCTTGTAGTGGGTCAGCATGTTTCGCCACGTCCGCAGCGTCGAGAGGGCGCGCAGCTCGCTGCCCTCTTCGGCGAACGTCTTGCCCGATTTGCTGACGAGCCGGGTGACCTCGACCCATTTTCCCTCCGGCGACATCCGGTCGTAATGCCGGAACCGGTCCCCGAGCCGGTCGGCGCCGACCATGTTGATGAACGCCTCGAGCGCGAAGTACGACATCAACACCGCGAGGAGGCTGTGCGTGTGCTCTCCCTGGCGGTCGGGCGGCGACGCGTGAGCGCTGCGGGCGGCAGCCTCCGCGTGCTCGCGCGCGAGCTGAAACATCGTCTGCTCGAGGTGGGTCCGCTCCCACACCTGCTCGCCAGGCCCGGTCGCAGCATCCTCACGGGCCACCGGAGCCCGTACGGCGGGCTTGGACGCGGTGGGTGCGGTGGCCGCAGAGCGCCCGCTCGCATCAAAGCGCGCCGGAGCGGGAGATGTTGAGGGTGACGCAGGAAGGGAAGGCGCAGCGCGTACCGCCGGGGAGTAGCCTCCGGACCGGGGGCCGCGCCTCCGACGGCGACGGCGCCGGGGTCTGTGTTCTGTCGGATCCATCGCCGTACTGACTTCGCCGGGCGCGCCGCCGCTTCCCGCCCAATACCCTCACTTTCAGTCCCCTGTTCGCAGGGTCATCGATTGCAACGCCGGGGACGGCGGCGAGGCCCCTGTCCGCCGGGAGCTTTCAGTCCTTTGGTGTGGTGACCTCCACGATGCCATACGGTGTTGGGGTCCATCAACTTACGGAGACATGGATTCTGGCAGTAATGCTATAATACCGCCCAAGCCATCGTTTCCTCACAGGATGCTGAGGAATCGGAGGTGGTATCCATGGCAGCACGTCCCGGCCCCGTGCCGGACGCGCTCAATATGGCGCTCTGGAATCGACGGCCGGCGCCGGGTGTAGTGCACCACTCCCCGCACGCGGAGTCCAGTACACGAGCCTGACATACGGGCGACGGTGTCAGGAGGCTGGCGTGGTGCCGTCGATGGGCAGTG
>JAPVSX010000196.1:0-3323 GCA_047519495.1 Armatimonadota bacterium | reverse complement strand
GCCGCGCTTGAGCAGGTGAACCTGTCCCCGGCGGCGGCGTTCGTGGACGCCTTTCCCCACGAGCTCTCGGGCGGGCAGCTGCAGCGCGTCGGCCTGGCCCGCGCGCTCATGGTGGATCCGATCTTCCTCGTGGCGGACGAGCCCGTCTCGATGCTCGATGTATCGGTGCGGGCCGGCGTGCTGAATCTGATGAAGGAGATCGCCCGGACCCGGCACCTCACGACGGTCTACATCTCGCACGACCTGGCGCTCGTCCGGTACGTCTGCGAGACGGCGATGATCATGTACCTCGGCACGGTCTGCGAGATCGGCCCGACCGCAGACGTGCTCACGCGCGCGAAGCACCCGTACACGCAGCTGCTGCTCGCGGCGGCCCCCGTCCCCGACCCGTCGTACGCCGTGCCCGAGATCGCGGCGGCGGAGCAGGTGCCGACGCCGATCGGCCCGGCGGCCGGGTGCCCGTTCACAGACCGGTGCCCGCACGCGATGCCGGTGTGCCGGACGGTCCCCCCCAGGCCCATCGCCGTGGGCCCCAACCACTCCGCCGGGTGCCACCTGTACGGGTGATCCGCGCGTGATCTGGGGGATAATCTGGATGTGATCCGGGGGCGGGCCGGCGACACGTCGGCCCGCCCCGCGAATCGACCCGCCAAGGAGGAGACCCGATGAACGTGGCCAGCACGAAAGACCCGCAGTCCGAGAACCTGGTGCTGCAGGCGCTCTCTCTTGATGAGCCCCGCGCGCTGCTCGACCGGTTCAGCACGCTCGTCCGGGAGTCCGGCAGCCGGGACGAGTGGGCCGCAGCGCGCTACATCGCCTCCCGCCTCAAGGCGCTCGGCGTGCCGCACACCCTCAACGAGCCCGAGCTCTACCTGAGCGTCCCCAAGAGCGCGACCCTCGAGGTCCGGTCCCCCGCGCCCCGGACGATTCGCGCGAAGACGCCGTCGTTCTCCGCCTCGACCGGCCGGAAGACCGTCCGGGGCCGGGTGGTGTACGTCCCGACGGGACACGCGGCCGACACCGAGACCCTGTTCGACTCGCACGTCGAGGCCGGGCGCAAAGAGATCGAGGGCAAGATCGTGCTCACGGACGGGATGGCGATGCCGAAGAAGGTCGCCGACCTGACGGCGCTCGGGGCCAAGGCCCTCGTCTTCATCAATCCGGGGCAGGCGATCCACGAGGGGATCTGCACGACGATCTGGGGGGCCCCCGACCTCGACTCGGTCGGCCGCAAGCCGGCGGTGCCGGTCGTCGCGGTCAACCGGCCGGACGGGACGCAGCTCCGCGAACAGGTCGCGGCCGGCCCCGTCGAGGTCGCGATCCGCACCAAGCTGGATGAGGGGTGGAAGCGGTGCCCGGTGCTTGTCGCCGAGATCCGGGGCACGGACGACCCCGACCACTTCGTCCTGGTGCACGGCCACATCGATTCCTGGCACATCGGCATCGGCGACAACGCCACGGGCGACGCGGCGCTGCTTGAGCTCGCCCGCGTCTTCTGGGCGCACCGCGACCGCGTCCGGCGGACGCTGCGGGTGGCGTGGTGGCCCGGGCACTCGACCGGCCGCTATGCCGGGTCCACCTGGTACGCGGACACCTTCGCCCAGGACCTCGACGAGCGCTGCATCGCGCAGGTCAACATCGACTCGCCCGGGTGCCGCTGGGCCGCCGAGTACGTGGACATCTCCTGGATGAGCGAGGCCGAGCCGTTCTGCCAGGAAGCGATCCGGGACGCCGTGGGCCAGCCGTCGGAGGGGGAGCGCCCCCATCAGGCCGGCGACTACTCGTTCAACAACATCGGGCTCACGAGCTTCTTCATGCTGCTCTCGACGATGCCGGAGGGGCTGCGCGCCGAGAAGGGCTACTACGCGGTCGGCGGGTGCGGCGGCAACATCCAGTGGCACACCGAGGACGACACGATGGAGATCGCGGACCTCGGGATCCTGGCCAAGGACTTCCGGGTCTACACGACCGCCCTCCTTCGCGTCCTCAACGCCCCGGTCCACCCGTTCGACTTCCGGCGGGTCGCCGACGAGTTCAGCCGGACGCTCGACGCGTACCAGGCCAAGGCCGGCGCGGCGGCCGACTTCGGGCCGGCGCGCGCGGCGCTTGCGGCGCTGCGCGCGGACCTCGACGAGTTCTACCGCCAGGCCGAGGAGCTCCAGGGCCGGCCCCTCCGGGACCCGGACGTCGTCCGTGCGAACGCGGCGATCCGCGCGCTGGCCAGGGCCCTCGTCCCGATCAACTTCACCCGCGACGGGCGGTTCCGCCATGACCCGGCCGTCCCGATCCCCCCGCTCCCCGACCTGGCGCCGGCGGCCGAGCTCGGCCGGTTCGCGGCCGGGTCGCACGAGGCGCGGGTGATCCAGACGTCGCTCCTGCGCGGCCAAAACCGGGTGGTCGCCGCGCTGCGCCAGGCGCGGGCGGTCACGCGGGGCGCCCCGGCGGCGGCACGCTAGCCGGACGGCACGTACTGGCTCACGCGCGCTTTGGCCTACGCTGTAGGCCCAGGCAAAGGAGTTTTCGAGCGGCGGCGCGTACACAACCATACTTCTGCGACGCCGGGAACACCGCCCCTTGTGCTGCACGACCCGGGGGCGCATCCGGCAGGAGATGAGGGGGGACGGCACGCATGAACCGGATGGCTCGACGCCCCATCGTTGCGATCGCGCTCGCAGGCGTCCTCGCGGCGGCGCTCATCGGGATCCCGCGGGGCGGCCAGGCGGCCGCGCCGACGACGCTCACCATCGCCGTGGGCATCGACGCGGACACGCTCGATCCCGAGGGACAGACGACGACCACGGTGGCGAACATCGTGGACTACATGTTCGACTCGCTCGTGTGGCCCAACGACGAGCGCTCCGGCGTGCAGCCCGGCCAGCCGCAATACACCAAGCTGGTGCCCCAGCTCGCGACCTCCTGGACCGTGAGCCGGGACGGGCTCACCTACACGCTCAAGCTGCGGCAGGGGGTCAAGTTCCAGGACGGCACGGACCTGGACGCCGAGGCGGTGAAGTTCAACGTCCAGCGCTGGCTCGATCCGGCCGTACGCAACCCCAACCGCTACTACTTCACCGACATCGACCCGAGCCGCATCGAGACGCCGGACCGCGCCACCGTCGTCCTGCACCTCAAGCAGCCGAGCCCGACCCTCCTCGGGCGGATGGCCGCCGGCCCGGGCGAGATCCTCTCGCCGGCCGCGGTACGGAAGATCGGGAACGACAAGATCCCGCTCGGGCCGGTTGACGCCGGCACCGGCCCCTACATCTTCAAGGAGTGGGTCCACGGCGACCACATCACGCTCCTCAAGAACCCGAACTACTGGG
>JAPVSX010000195.1:0-8544 GCA_047519495.1 Armatimonadota bacterium | reverse complement strand
TCGGGCCCGGATTCTACCTGGCGGCGGCCGCCGCGGTCCTCGCGATCTGGGCGACCGTGCTGCGGCTCCGCACGTGCCGCGCGTGCGTGCTCAGGGATCGGTGTTCGATCGTATGTCTCGCGCCTCGCGCCTCGTCTGCGCGCTGATCGCGGCGCTGCTCGTCCCCGCGGCGGTGGCGTTCGCCCGGGGCGCGGGGCGCGCGGAGGACCCTGCAGCTCCTCAGGGGTCGATCGAAGCGGCGCTGGCTCAGGCGCCGGTGGGCGGTGCGGTGACCGTCCGGGGCGTGCATCATGAGCGGATCGTGATCCGGCGGTCCGTGATCGTGCGATGCGAGGGCGCGACGCTGGACGGGGGCGGGCGGGGCACGGTGATCACCGTCGTCGCCCCCGACGTGACGATCGACGGCTGCGTCATCCGGAACAGCGGGAGCGAACTGGTCTTCGAGGACAGCGGGGTCTTCGTGACGGTTCCCCGCGCGCGCATCGTCCGCAACGTGCTCGAGGACGTGCTCTTCGGCGTGTACCTGAAGGGAGCCCCGGACAGCGTGGTGGAGGACAACGCCATTCGAGGGCGTGCCCTCCCGCTCAGCATGCGGGGCGACAGCGTCAAGGTGTTCAACAGCCCCGGGACGCGCGTGGCCAGGAACCGGATCGACGGGGGGAGAGACTTTCTGATCTGGTACTCCGACCGCGTGACCGTCGACCAGAACGTCGTCGTCCACGGCCGGTACGGGCTCCACTTCATGAACAGCAACGGGGACGTGCTCACCCGCAATCGGTTCATCGACGATGCGATCGGTTCGTATGTGATGTACAGCAACCACATCCGGCTGGTGGAAAACGTCTTCGCACGCAGCCGGACTATCAGCGGATTCGGGCTGGCGATCAAGGAGTCCAACGGTACCGTCGCGCTGCGCAATCTCTTCGTCGACAACAGCGTCGGCCTCTACCTCGACGACTCTCCCTACGCCGACAGCCCATGGGGCGAGTTTCGCGACAACGTCGTTGCGGGCAACGGCGTCGGCATCTGGCTCCTCAGCAACGTGCGCCACAACCGGTTCGGGGGCAACGTCTTCGCCGACAACCTCGAGCAGGTCCGGGTCGACGGGGGTGTTCTCGGCAACAACACGTGGGATCCGGGCGGGCGGGGCAACTACTGGTCAGACTACGCGGGCTTCGACGCGAACGGCGACGGCATCGGCGACGTGCCGTACCGCGTCGAGAAGAACTTCGAGCAACTGGCAGAGACGCATCCCGAGGCCGGGATCTTGCGCTACAGCCCCGCGGTGAACGCCCTCGACTTTGCCGCGAGGGCCCTCCCGATCTTCGCCCCCCGGCCGGTGCTCCAGGATCCTGCCCCGCTCATGCATGCCGCGATCCCGGCCGCGTTCGTCCGGCACGACCGCCTGTCCCCGGCGTTCGCCGGGGGCGCGGCGACCCTGATGGCTGCGGGGGGGCTCGCGGCGTTCGCGGGGGCGCGCCGCCGGCGGGGGTGGCGCCGGTGATCGAGATCCGCGACGTTCGGGTGACGTACGGCGAGCTGACCGTCCTCAAGGGCGTCGCGGTCTCGGTGGCCGCAGGCGAGCGCGTCGTCCTCACGGGGCCAAACGGGGCGGGGAAAACGACCCTGCTGCGATGTCTCCTCGGTCAGGTGCGGTACTCGGGGGTGGTGCGGATCGGCGGGTTCGACGCGATCCGAGACGGCCGCCGGGCCAGGCGGCTCATCGGCTACGTCCCGCAACTCCCCTCGTTTCCACCGGGGCTCGACGTCGACGAAGCGGTGGCGTTCTTTCAGCGGCTGCGCGGCGATGTCCCCGCTCCCATGCCGCTGCTGGAGGCGGTCGGGCTGTCGTCCGCCGCGGGCCGTGCCCCGGCCGCGCTCTCGGGTGGAATGCTGCGGCGCCTGGCCCTCGCCGTGGCCCTCATCGGCGATCCCCCGCTGCTCGTGATGGACGAACCAGCGAGCAACCTCGATCCCGAGGGTGAGGCCGATCTCCACAGGTGGCTCGACCGCCTGCGCGACCGGGAACGGACGGTGCTGCTGGCGTCGCACCAGGTCGGCGCGTTCCGGGATGTCGCCGACCGCGTCGCCGTCCTCCGTGACGGCCGTATCACCGCGGCCCTGCCGATCGATGTGTTTCTGGATGCCCGCCGCGTCACTCTCACGATCGCCGGCCACGCGTCCGATCTACGGGCGGTGTCGGAGCGCGCGGCCGCAGGGCTCGTCGAGACGCTCACGCTGAACGGGGCGTTGCATCTGTCGATGAGCCAGCATGACCTGCCGGCCGTGTTCGCCGCGCTCGATGGCACGGCGCACAGCAAATGCCGGCTGACGGTCGACGTCCACGAACCGCTCGAGGCACGGACAGGGGCAACGTACGTCGACGGTGCGTCCGGCGAAGGATTCAGCGCATGACACCACTCACGGTGCTCGCGTCGACGGCGTTGGGCGCGGCCGTCCGCGACCGCTGGTTCGTCGTCATCGGAGGAGCGTTCTGCGCCCTGACGCTGGGAGCCTCGGCGCTCGCGCTCGTGGGCACCGACGTCGTCGGGTTCTCGGCTTTTGATCGCACGGCGGGAACGCTCATCGGCCTCACGCTGCTCTTCATCCCGTTGCTGGCGCTCACGATCGGCGCCGGGTGGCTCGCCGCGCGGCGGGAGTCCGGCGCGCTCGGGCTCGTGCTGGCTCAGCCGGTAAGCCGTGCCCAGGTGTTCCTTGGCGAGTATCTCGGCGTCGCCGCGGCGTTGATCGGGGCGAGCGCCGCCGGGTTCGGTCTCGCCGGAGGTGTGCTTTCGTTCCGCGTGGGGCCCGAACGGATGGCCGCGTACCTGGCCCTCGTTGCCCTGTCGATGCTCCTCGCGCTCGCGGTGCTCGGTCTCGGATTCCTGGTGTCGGCGCGGGCGCCGACGCACTCCCGCGCCCTGGGTCTCGGTGTGGTGCTGTGGCTGGCGCTGGTGGTGTTGAGCGATCTGGGAATCCTCGGGGTGGCTGTCTCGGCGCAGCTCGGCGCGCGAGGGTTGTTCTGGCTCGCCATGGCCAACCCCGTCGATGTCTTTCGGATCGCCGCGATCCTGACGGTGGTGCACTCCCCTGATCTCACCGGGCCGGTGGGGATGTACGCGACGAGCCGGTTTGGGGAGACCGGGACGGTCGGCCTGCTCCTCGCGGTGTTGGTGGGCTGGATCGCGGTGTCGTTTACCGTGGGGCTGGTCCTGTTTTCCCTGCGGCGCGAGCCATGAGGGGGGTCGCCCTTGTGCTCGTTGCGCTCGCCGTGGCCGGCTGCACGGGGCCCGCACCAGGGATCATCGTTGTCGGCTCCACATGGCGTGCGACCGTGACGACCGTCCCGGGGCCCCCCCGAGGGATCACGCCGCACCGGCTGATCGTGACGTTCAACGGCCCTCAGGTGCAAGGACCGGTGCGACTCCGGATGCGCATGCCCGGGATGTCACACGAGGGGACCACGACCTCGCTCCGTGCCGCCGGCCCAGGCCGGTACGAAGGAACCGTGACGTTCGAGATGGCGGGCACCTGGGAACTCGCGCTGCTGGTGGGCAACCCGGCGCAGGCAGCGGCGGCATCGCTCGTCGTCCAACCGTAGCGCGTGGGGCCGACATGCGGAACCTCAGGTCGCTGTCGTGGACCCTGTCGGATCCAGCCCGCCCCGCCTGCTCTAGCGATGTGAATGGGCAGGCACCGCGCGAAAGTTGCTGGAGATTGCCCGTTACGTCGGACGCGCCACTCAGGGGCCGCGCTTTCGCCCAGTAGCCAAGTCCAGGGCGTAAAGTGTTCCCCGTGCGGATCCGACGAAGACGGTGTCGCGTCCTACAGCGGCGCTCTCCGGAATCGCGTCATCCGCCGTGAAGCGCCACCGGGGCTGCAGCGTGGCGACATTGGATCGGTTGATCCCCACCGTGCGATCAAATGCCGTCGCCGCATAATCGTTGACTTCGCATCGGCCATGCGGGCGCCGGCAGCGCAGCGCCAACCGGCATGCCGAGGATGACCCGGGCCAGGATCGCCCAGATGGTGAGGATTCCGAGCCAGCGTTGCATGCGATAGGAGACACCGCGTGTGATGCGAATCCGCGGAACTGGCCGCATGGTTCCTCGGCACTCCCCACGCGACTGCTAGCACCCCGGGGAGCCCGAATTCCCTGCGGGGGCTCGGCATATCGCCTTGCCCCCGCTTGCTTATGCCTTTCCTAATTTAGGGTTGCATCGGGTCAGGATCTTGGTCTCGCCGACCAGATCCAGGCCGCCAGCACAACGTTGATAATGAGGGGAATGAGGACGTTCCTGGCGGTAAACATCTTTGCGAGCCAACCCCACAGCAGAAACACAATAGCGATGACGAGGGCAATAACCACAGATATCGCGAGGCCCCCGTACTTCTCCGGATCGCTCGCAATTCCCCATAAGACCACCCCGAATCCTAGGAAGGCGGCCGACAAGACCAGGAGCACTCCCGGATCCTTGACATCGTAGCCGAATACGGCACGGACAAGCCCGGGCGACAACGTGGAAAGACCCATCAGCAGAATGTAGATCGCATTCACTAGCAAAGGTGTCCGAAGCTTCTCCATGTGTCATCCCCCCTGTAAGCGAGTGGAGAGCAAGACTACTGATCCTGAGGTCCGCAGCACTTGCGTGTTGCTGATTTGGATGCTTCACCCCCCTTTGCTTATGTGTTGGATGCGATCCGTCGGCTCAGCGCTCTTGCAGGACCTCGATCAGCAGCTGGTTCATCTACCCCCGGCATCTCATGCCGAATCCAGTGGCTGGCGTCTGCAATGCGTACGAGATGAAGGTTCGGCGCTGGCCCCGGCCGCGCCTCCCAACGTGCTCCTTGACGGCGCGTGCTCTTTAGCCGACGCCGAGCGCCTTCGCCGCCCGCTTCAACTTCTTAGGCGCGTCTTGCTTTGGCTTTGGCGCTGGCGCTGATGGTATTCCAACTTTTCCACTTGTGTGTCCCTCCGTGTCGCGACGACTTCGCTCACCCCGAGCCGGTAGAACTGGGGAACTGACAGGAGCGGGCCTCGACCATCATCAATGTATGCGAGCCGTGTCCAATGCCGGTCCCTTCGCCATGGACGCCGCTAGTCCGTGGAGCTCGCCGATGAGCAAGCGGCGGCAAAGGCAACAATATCGGCGCCATCGGCGCCATATCAGCAACTATGGCGTGCTTCGGAATGCCGACGGGATGCGCCGCCGCGAGGAGGTCGCTGCCTAAACGGGCGTATCCTCGGTCCTGCGGCGTGATTGACTCGGAGCTGGCGCTGAGCCTATACTGACCTCGTAGTCCCTAGGGATTCCGGGGGACTTGTGACAGGCCAGGCCCCGACGCGATGACCGCGCCCCCGCCGCCCATCATCCCCATGCCGACGATCGCGAACAGGATCAGCACGAATGCTGCCACGGCCGCGACGTGCATCCCTATCCCCTCCTCGCTCTGCAACTCGGCCCGCTCTACAACTCCGCACGGAGCTTGCGGTACTCCTCGACCGACAGGTCCCCGCGCGCCAGCCGCTCGTCCAGGACTTTCCTCGCCGAGTCCGCCGACCCCCTCGCCTGCGTCGCCGCCGTCAATGCCCAGATGCCCGCTCCGATCACAAGCAGCCAGAAGATCACACCGTATCCGCCCATCCCAAATCCGCCCATCATGACGCCCACACCTCCTGGTTTTCCATCCAACCAAGACGGTACGCGAGGAGTGTGAACGCCAGAGGAGGACCGTGTGAAGATTCGATGAAGCCGGGCTCGGGACGCCGCGAGCCCGCGCACGACAAGGCAGTTCCGGCCATCCCCGGTTTCTGACGTCGCCGGTTCGCAGGCGAGCTCGAGGGGGCTCTCGAAACAGCCTCCGAACAACCCGACAGGAGCGGGACGCAACTGTCCATCGACGCATGATGGCATCGGTCAAGGTGCTCGTGGTCGACGATGACGAGAGCATCGTGGATCTGCTGAGCGCCTATCTCAAACGGGAAGGCTTCGAAGTCGGCATCGCTCGCGACGGTCCCGGAGGCCTCGCCAAAGTGCGTCAGTTCCAGCCCGATGTCGTCGTCCTCGATCTCATGCTCCCGGGGCTCGACGGTCTCGAAGTCCTCCGCCGCCTCCGGACCGAGTCGTCCGCCTATGTGGTGATGCTGACGGCCAAGGCCGAGGAGACGGACAAGGTCGTGGGGCTCTCTGTCGGCGCGGACGACTACGTCACCAAGCCATTCAGCCCGCGCGAGCTGGTCGCCCGCATTCGCGCGATACTACGGAGGGGCCGTGGCGGCGAGATCCAGACCCAGCGCCCGCTGGTCTTTCGCACCCTGCGGATCGACCCAGCCCGCCGCCAGGTCTGGAAGAACGACACGCGCATCGAACTCACAGCGATCGAGTTCGACCTGTTGTACGCCCTGGCTTCGTACGCTGAACGCGTCCTGACCCGCGAGCAGTTGATCGCCCGCGTCTGGGGCGCTGACTATTTCGGGGACGACCGTGTCGTGGACGTGCACGTCAAGGACCTCCGCCGGAAGCTCGAGGACGACCCCGGTCACCCCGTGCTGATTCAGACAGTCCGGGGGATTGGGTATCGCTTCGCGGACGCAATGTTATGATGGATTTCCAGGTGCTTCGACGCCGGCTCGGCTGGAAGCTTCTGGCGTCCTACCTGCTCGTCATTGTCGTTGGCGCGACCGTCCTGTGGACCACGGCTCAGGCCCTGGCGCCGGCGGCGCTGGCCCAGCACCTCGCCCTCATGGACCGTCTCCTGGGTCCGCACCCCGAGCTCCGGCCAGCGCTCTTTGACACCGTGCGGGGCGCGATGACCACCGCGTTGGCTGTCGCGGTGGCTGCCGCCTTCCTGACGGCGCTGGCCGTGAGCGTCTTCGTCACCCGGCGCATCGTCGCGCCGATCCAGGCGATGGCTCAGGCGAGCGTGCGCATCGCCGCCGGTCAGTATCGCGAGCGTGTGCCGGTCCCTTCTGCTGATGAACTCGGACAACTCGCCGCGCACTTCAACCGCATGGCCGAGAGCCTGGAGCAGGTCGAGGCGCGGCGCCGCGATCTCATCGCCGACGTGGCGCACGAGTTGCGGACGCCGCTCGCCAGCATCGCCGGCTACATGGAGGGGCTCCTGGACGGCGTGATTCCTCCCGAGCCCGAGACGTTCCACCGCGTGCATCGGGAAGCCGTCCGCCTGCAGCGCCTCGTCGACGACCTGCAGGAGCTCTCTCGCGCGGAGGCGGGGCAGGTGCTACTACGCCCCCGCCGCGCGGAGGCGAGGGAACTGGTTGAAGCCGCCGTCACCCGGCTCCGGCCGCAGTTCGAGGGCAAAGGAGTGGTGCTCAAGGCCGAGATCGTCCCTGGGCTCCCCCCGGTCCTTGTCGATCCCGACCGAATCGGCCAGGTCCTGACGAACCTCCTCGGCAACGCCCTGCAGTACACTCCGGCGGGCGGTACTGTGACAGTTCGCGCCGGACGCGAAGGAGACCGCGTGGCCATCGCCGTGGCGGATACCGGGATCGGGATCGCGGCCGAGCACCTGCCGCACGTTTTCGATCGCTTCTACCGGGTCGACCGGTCCCGGGCGCGGGCCAGCGGCGGCAGCGGCATCGGCCTCACAATCGTCCGCCACCTGGTCGAGGCACTCGGGGGATCGGTCCGAGCGGAGAGCGCCGGCCTGGACCGTGGCAGCACGTTCACGGTGACGCTTCCGCGAGCGCCCAACCACCCCGCGCCGCAGCAGACAGGACGGGGGTTGTGATCGTGCCGCGAATGGGTCTCTTCGATGTCCGGCACCTGCACTAATTGATCTGAGGTCGTCCCCACCCGGGCGCCGCTGCCTCACGCTCCTCGACTTCATCCAATCTTCACACGGCCGACACGGCAGCTTCCCGAAGGGGGAGTACCCTTTGGATGAGGATATTGCCGTGGGCCGCGGACAGGCCTGACGACGAGGAGGAAGAGAGTATGAACATGCGATGGTCGGTCGTTCTGAGTGTAGTCGCGGTGCTCGGGCTCTTGTCGCTACCTGTGCTGGCCCAGCCCTCCATGGCGCCGGGCCCTGGGCACATGGGGGGCGGCCAACAGACGGGCGGGCAGCCCCTCTCGATGGCGCAGGCGGAGACGATCGTCCGCCAGGCGCTCGCCCGGTCAGGGTATCAGGGATTGGTTCCCGGCCACATCATGGAGTTCAACAACCAATTCTACGTTGCCGTGAAGTACAAGGTTGGCGGGCAGGGCGCGCTTGAACTGCTGGTCGACCGGTACACCGGAGCACTCCACCCGGAGCCGCAGAGCATGATGTGGAACACGCAGTTCGGCCACATGCGTGGCTTAGGCGGCCCGGGGTTTGGTCCGATGGGTGGCATGATGGGTCCGGGCGGATACAGCGGCGGTTCGACGGGTCCCGGCGGTCCGTCGATGATGGGGGGCGGTATTGGTCCAGGCGGCATGGGCCCGGGGATGATGGGGCCGGTGCCCGTTACGACCGGGAGCCCGTCCGTGACAACGGCGCAAGCCAGGCGGCTGGCGCAGCAGTTCCTTGACGCGCGGC
>JAPVSX010000194.1:0-7906 GCA_047519495.1 Armatimonadota bacterium | reverse complement strand
AGCGGTCGCCGAGCGCGCCGCCGCTGCTGCCGGGGTTGCTCGCCGCCGACGTCTGGATCCGGTGCTCGCCGATGAGGGTCGGCAGCTGGATGTTCCGGTTGAGCGCGCTCCCGACGCCGGTCGTGACCGTGCTGCCGAGGCCGACCGGGTTGCCGATGGCGATTGCCATCTGACCGACCTGGAGATCACCGCTGCGGCCCAGCTGCGCGGCGGGGAATGGCTCGCGGGAGTCCACCTTGATCACCGCGAGGTCCACCAACGGATCCGTCCCGACGATCTTCCCCGGGAGCGTCTTGCCGCCGAGCAGCGTGACCTTGATGTTCGTCGCGCCCTGTACGACGTGGTTGTTCGTGAGAATGTACCCGTCCGGCCGGACGATCACGCCGGATCCAGCGCCCTGCTGGGGGAGGACGCCGAAAAAGGTCTCGACTTGCGACTGCGTGTTGATGTTCACGACGGACGGGCGGACGCGCTTCACGACGTTGATGGTCATCTGCTCGTCGGGGGTCAGGCCGGCGGGAGCGGGCGCAGCCGGCCCGGGAGCCGTCAGCGCGGGCGCCTGCGCCGCGGGGAGCTGCGCCGCGGGCGGCACCACCGGCTGGGAAGAGAAGACCGGATGCACGTACTGTGGGAGCACGACACCGCCTAACAGCGCGCCTGCCATCACCACGGCGAGCGCCAGCGCGATACCGGCCGGATGGCCGGGCCCCCCGCGTCGCGGCGTGGTCGGTGTTTGGGTAGACATGCGTGAATCCCTCCTTGACGTTACCCGCGTCACTTATTATAACATCCTCCATAACGCCTGATCCCATACGTACGATCCTCCGCGGCCCCGGCCGGCGTCGTGCGTAGGACGATGACCTCGAGGCCATGCTCCCCCGGCGTCCCCAGCGTCCGCCGCGTTTGCCCGGTCGGGGAGGGTGCGGTATAATCGAGACACTTTGAGCGGGCGAGACCATCGGGTGCAGGGTTCCCCTCGGTGCTAAACTGGCTCGGCCGGCCGAAGTCTGCGCCGTCGGGGCGCCGGGAGATGCCGGCCGGCCTGTGGACGAAGTGTCCACGCTGCGCCAACCTGATCTACCGGAAAGAACTCGAGCGCAACCTCCGCGTCTGCCCGCGCTGCGGCTTCCACCACCGCCTGTCGGCGGTGGACCGGCTCGCGCTGGTGCTCGACCGGGACTCGTTCGAGGAGACGGACGCGGGCCTCGTCCCCGAGGATCCGCTCGGGTTCGTTGACGAGAAGCCCTACCCCGCCCGAGTCGAGGACGCGCAGCGCCGCACCGGGCTCCCCGAGGCGATCGTCACCGGGACGGGGACGATCGAAGGCTGCCGTACCGTCGTCGGCGCGATGGAGTTCGCGTTCTTGGGCGGCAGCATGGGCTCGGTCGTCGGGGAGAAGATCGCGCGCGCCGCCGAGCGCGCGGCCGAGACGCGCCGGCCGCTGATCCTGTTCGCCGCCTCCGGCGGCGCGCGGATGCAGGAGGGCACCCTCTCCCTCTTGCAGATGGCCAAGACGAGCGTAGCGCTCGGGCGGCTCGCCGACGAGGGCGTGGCCTTCATCTCGGTCCTCTGCGACCCGACGACGGGGGGCGTGGCTGCCAGCTTCGCCTTCCAGGGCGACGTCATCGCCGCCGAGCCGGGGGCGCTGATCGGCTTCGCGGGGCGCCGGGTGATCGAGCAGACGATCCGGCAGAAGCTCCCCGAGGGATTCCAGACCGCCGAATTCCTGCTGGAGCACGGCCTCGTCGACGCGATCGTGCCCCGGCAGGATCTGCGCGCAACGCTGGGGCGCCTGCTGCGGCTGTGCGGCGCGCCGGTGGACGCCGGCCGGACCGCCGCGCCCGCTCACGGATGGGCACCCGCTGAGGTCCCGGCAACCGATGACCGCCCATCCCCCTGACCGCGCGGGTGCGCCGAAAGCCGGCGGGGTGAACGCTCAAGGGGCCCTCGAGCGAGAGCTCGCCGTCGCCGAGGAGGAGATCGACGAACTCCGCCGCATCTCGGCGGGGGGGAAGGTGGACTTGGCGGCGCAGATCGCCTCGCTCGAAGCGCGGGCCGAGGAGCTCCGCGAGGCGATCGCGGCCAACCCGTCGCCGTGGCAGACGGTCCAGCTGGCGCGACACCCGGAGCGGCCGAAGGCCGGCGACTACATCGCCGCACTCGCGACCGAGTTCGTGGAACTGCACGGGGATCGCAGCTTCCGGGACGACCCCGCGATCATCGCGGGGCTGGGCCTGGTGGACGGCCGGCCGGCGGCCCTGATCGGGCACGCCAAGGGCCGCGACACACGCGAAAACATCGCCCGGAACTTCGGGATGCCGAATCCCGAAGGCTACCGCAAGGCCGCCCGCGTCATGCGGCTCGCCGAGAAACTGCGCATCCCGATCGTCACGCTGGTCGATACCCCCGGGGCGTTCCCGGGCAAGGAGGCGGAGGAGCGCGGCCAGAGCGAGGCGATCGCGCGGTCGCTCATGGAGATGGCCCGCCTGCGCACGCCGGTCGTCACGGTGATCACGGGCGAAGGCGGAAGCGGCGGGGCGCTCGCGATCGGCGTGGGCGACGTCCTCCTGATGCTCGAGCACGCGGTCTACTCGGTGATCTCCCCCGAGGGCTGCGCGGCGATCCTCTGGCGGGACGGCTCGCGCAACCGGGAGGCTGCGGAGGCGCTCCGCATCACGGCGCAGGACCTCGCCGGCTTCGACATCGTAGACGAGATCGTCCCCGAGCCGCCGGGCGGGGCCCACCGCCGCCGCGACGCGGCCGTCGAAGCCGTGGCCGCCGCGGTGCGCCGGCACCTCGCCGCCCTCGCCGCGCAGCCCGTCGAGACGCTGCTCGCCGCGCGGTACGAGAAGTTCCGCCGCATCGGCCGGCTGCGCGACATGGGCGCGCCCGAGCGCGCGGCCAAGAGCGCGGCCGGGGGGGCCGCGCGGGACACGGGAGGGCGGCCGGAATGAGCCACGAGAGACGGCTGGACCTCGACGAGATCCGGGCGCTGATCCGGCTCGCCGCCGAGTCTGAGATCGCGGAGCTCGAGGTGGATCTCCCGCACATGAAGGTGCGGATCAGGAAGGCCGACGCCGCGGCCCCCGCCGCCGTCCGCCCCGAGAACCCGGGCCCCGCGGCGGCGCCGAGAGCGGAGGAGCCGCCGGCCGCGGCGCGGGAGACGGGGTACGTGCCGATCATCGCCCCGATGGTCGGCACGTTCTACCGGTCCCCGAAGCCGGACGCCCCGCCGTTTGTCGCCGAGGGCGACGAGGTGCAGGCCGGCCAGACCGTCTGCATCCTCGAAGCGATGAAGCTCTTTAACGAGATTCCGAGCGAGGTCGCCGGACGAATCGTCCGGATCCTCGTCGACAACGGGTCGCCGGTCGAGTACGGCCAGCCCCTGTTCCTCGTGGATCCCGCTCCCCCGTCCCCATCGCAGCCCTCGCCAGATTCGTAAGACTGGGCCGTCCGGATGTTCGGCAAGGTCCTGATCGCCAACCGCGGGGAGATCGCGGTGCGCATCATCCGGGCGTGCCGTGAGCTCGGCATCCGGGCCGTCGCCGTGTACTCCGAGGCCGACCGCGACGCGCTTCACGTGCGGCTGGCCGACGAGGCGTTCTGCATCGGCCCCGCGCCGTCGCGGGACAGCTACCTCAACCTCCCTAACATCATGAGCACCGCAGAGCTCCTCGGCGTGGACGCGATCCACCCCGGCTACGGCTTCCTCGCGGAGAACCCCCACTTCGCGGAGATCTGCCAGGACGCCGGAGTGACGTTCATCGGCCCCCCGCCTGCGGCGATCGAGCGGATGGGCGACAAGTCGGCGGCCCGGGAGATGATACGCAGGGCGGGGATCCCCGTGATCCCGGGCAGCACGGGGCCGGTCCGCGACGAAGCCGGCGCGCTCACCGCCGCGCGCGCGACGGGCTACCCGCTGATCATCAAGGCCGCCGCCGGCGGCGGCGGCCGGGGGATGCGGGTCGCCCACACTCCCGAGGACCTCCGGCGGTCGCTCAGCGCGGCCCAGCAGGAGGCGGAGGCGGCGTTCGGCAACGGCGAAGTCTACATCGAGAAGTACCTCGAGCAACCGCGGCACGTCGAGGTCCAGATCCTCGCCGACGGCCGTGGGACGGTCGTCGCGCTGGGCGAGCGCGACTGCTCCGTGCAGCGTCGCCACCAGAAGCTCCTCGAGGAGTCGCCGTCGATCGGCATCAATCCCCGGCTGCGCCGGGCGCTCTTCCGCGCCGCCACGCGGGTGGCCGAGATCGCCGGGTACGTGAACGCCGGCACGGTCGAGTTCCTCGTCGACAGCGGAGAGCGCTTCTACTTCATCGAGATGAACACGCGAATCCAGGTGGAACACCCGGTTACCGAGATGGTCACCGGCCTCGACCTGGTCAAAGCGCAGATCCAGATCGCGGCCGGCGAGCGCCTGACGCTGCGCGAGGTGGAGGCCCAGGGCCACGCCATCGAGTGCCGGGTCAACGCCGAGGACCCCGCGCGCGACTTCCTGCCCTCGCCCGGCCCGATCACCGCGTTCGTCCCGCCCGGCGGGCCCGGGATCCGGGTGGACACCCACGCGTACGCGGGCTACGTCATCCCGCCGCACTACGACTCGCTTGTCGCCAAGGTGATTGCCTGGGGCCGGGACCGGGATGAGGCGATCACGCGGATGCGGCGGGCGCTCGGCGAGTTCGAGATCGGGGGCGTCCGGACCACGATCCCGTTCCACCTCGAGGTCCTGGACAACGCGTTCTTCCGGCGCGGCGAGGTCTACGTCAACTTCGTCCAGCGGCGGATCGACCTGAGCGCGCTCCGCGCCTGAGCCGGCCTGGAATCGCAGAGCCCCGGTCCGGACCCAGAGGTCGCTGGTTCAAATCCAGCCCCCGCTTCCACGACTACGAGGAAGTCCGGGAAGAAGGACCTCCTCCCGGGGTGAGGCGGCCCTCGACACTTCCCCCTCGGCGTGCTATGGGAGCGGGAGGCGCGTTCAAGGATACCTGGAGGGAGGTGAGACCTGTGCGACCAATTGCCGACCAGGTGATCTTGATCACGGGCTCCACCGATGGGCTGGGCAAAGCCACCGCTCGCGAGCTGGCCGCCCGGGGGGCGACAGTGTTGCTGCACGGTCGCGACCAGGCGCGTGGCGAGGCCGCGCTTCGCGAGATCCGCCAGGCTACCGGGAACGATCGCCTGCGCCTTTACCTCGCCGACTTCTCCTCGCTGGCCCAGGTGAGGCGGCTGGCCGAAGCGATTCAGGCCGACCACGACGGACTCAACCTCCTGATCAATAACGCCGGGATCGGCGGCATCAGTAGCCGGCAGGAGAGCCAGGACGGCTCCGAGCTCCGCCTCGCCGTTAACTACCTGGCGCCGTTCCTGCTGACGAAACTGCTCCTGCCGCTGCTGCACAGTTCCGCCCCCGCGCGGATCGTAAACGTCGCGTCGGCGGGGCAGGCGCAGATTGACTTCGATGACCTGATGCTCAAGCGTCACTATGATCCGCTGCGCGCCTACAGGCAGAGCAAGCTCGCGCAGATCATGTTTACCTTCGAACTGGCGGAGCGGCTGCGTGCCCAGGGGGAGACCGGGGTGGCTGTCAATGCGCTGCACCCCGCCTCGCTGATGCCCACCAAGATGGTGTTCGAAATGTTCGGGAGCCCGATGAGCACGCTCGAGGAGGGCACTGAGGCGACCCTGCGCCTGGCCGTCTCCCCCGAGCTCGAGGGCATAACCGGCCGCTACTTTGATGGGCAACGTGAGTCGCGCGCCCACGAGCAAGCCTACAATCCTGAGGCCCGCAGGCGGCTCTGGGAGATCAGTGAGCAGCTGTGTGGCCTTGCGGAAACGGCGCCTTCTTCAGCTGGACATGCCGGTCGCAGGTCGCCGAATCTCGGCAAAGAGGCGGACGAGTAACTCCGGAATCATTCTGAGTGAGCGACTGGGCAACTTGGAGTCTCAAGAGCGAGCCGCCGGGGGCGCGCACGCATCTATGTCAGCACCGCAAAGACGGTGTTCGCGGACCGCGACATGAATGGTTGGCCCTGAGAGTACCTCAGTAGCACCCGCCGTGCCGGTAGCATCCAGATCCTCCTCAGGATCTTTCGCCTTTCTCCAGCGTGGAGAGAAACGCGCGTGGAGTAAGGATGGGCGGCCGCGGCCTTCGTAGACCGGTGAGATGAGCGTCGCCGGACACCAGAAAGTGCGCGGCAGCAGCACCAGCCAAGGTGATTAGATAATCGTCGCCGGGGTCAGGCGTCAGCCCCGCATGGGGTTCTGGATCAGCCACCGTGCTCGCCCGGTGCTCGAGCAGGGCCAGGTACGGCTCTACTTCCTCTACAGTTACATACTTCCTGAACTTTGGGCGCAGGAGAGCGATCCTCAGCTCGTCCAGAAGCTTGGGGGAGACGACAAGTTCGAACACCCCTTCAATCCAGGCAAGAAGTATCTTTGCCGGAGCGCCGCTGCGCGACAATAGGGCAGCGATCAGCACCCCGGGATCGAGGACGACCCGATACACCTACTTTCTCGCGGCGTGAAGTTCCCGATAGGCGAGTTCGAGAGCTTCCTTCTCGGTCAGCTTGCTACGCCCCCAGATCCTTTCGAGCGCCCCAAGCCCTAGATGTCCACGCAGGGCATCCTCAAAGATCTCGTATTCCTTCCTGCCCGTGCGGGCCGCCAGGACTTTGGTGGCCTTGAGCAAGGTGTCGTCGATGTAGACAGTGGTTTTCCTCCTCGCCATATTGCCATTATGACAGATTAACAGCATTCTGTCAAACCTGCCCCAACGCGACCAACGAACGGCCATCGATGGCTGGAAGGCCTCAATTCACCCGGACGTCGATGGGCGCGAGGTGTTCTGTTCGCAGGTAGCGGGCCCCCACTACATGTGGGGGAGTATCGAGCTTGTGCACGCCCTCGTGTATTCAGAAAACGGCGCGAGCGTCGATACCGTGTTAGTGGGGGGTGAGGTCGTCCTGCGAGGGGGCAAGAGTGTGGGGGGCGGCGGCAGGTACACCGCGGCGTCGCGGCGCATCCGGGACGTCACGTGCGTCCGTTACCCGCGCCGGTTTCCCGGTTTCACCGGATGAACCAATATATATGGACCCCTGGGAATGCCGACCTTTAAGGCGCCGCCGAGCCTGGCAACACCACCAGCGTGCCGTACATGTAAGGCATGTGCTCCCCTATGTCACAAAAGAAGGGGAATATCCCAACCTTGCTGGCCACGAAGGAGGTCTTGGCGGAGGTATTCGGCGGCAGGTTGAGGTCGATCTTGTACTCTCGGAGCGTAAACGTGTGCCGGTCGTCGGGTTGGGGGTTCACCGCCGTCAGGTTGACCTTGTCCCCCTGATACACGATGATGGTGTCGGGGGTGAAGCCGTATACCTCCTTGTCCTTCAGGACGCCCTTGGGGCCGAACACATCCTTGAGCCCGGGTTGCATCTTGTCCTGTTCGTGGATTACGAGCGGCACCGTGGCAACAACGATGTCCCGCGTTTGCGGGGCATACTTGCTCTGAGCTACGCCCAATACTCCCACAAGCATGGCGGCGGCTACCACTCCCACAACTGCTGCCTGCCAGGATACGATCCGCGTCATGCTTATCACCTCCGTCTCACTATTGCCCTAGTCGGCCCGTCGTTCAGAGGATAAACATACGCCCGCCTCCGGCGCATCATGAAATCTCGCCATCTTGCCATGGCATCTTTCCATGGTGGGGGTAGGTTTTTCAATGAGAAGATATCGGGCGGAGGCCTGATCCTCCGCGCAATGGCGCAACTGTTCCCGGGAACATGCTGTGGCTGCGTTCGTGAGCGGCCCCCAGGCTCCTCTTCGACGACTCCAGATCAGGGGAGAGGACGGCTAATCCATTTGGACGTGTAGTGGTGGGAATTTCATCGCCTCTTCCGGCTTTGCT
>JAPVSX010000193.1:0-3198 GCA_047519495.1 Armatimonadota bacterium | reverse complement strand
GGCGCGCTCGGCCCGCAGGGCCTGGGCCTCGCCCTGGTACCGGTCGCGCTCGCGGGCCAGCCGCTCGTGCTGTGCCGCGACCCCGCGGCGGCGCTCGGCGATCAGCTGCACCCCCGCCTGCTCAGCGGTGCGCCGCTCGGTGAGGCGCACGAGCGCCCGCTGGGCGTCTTCCCACTCGCGGCCCGCCTCGACCATCCGGCGGTCGAGCGCCTCCCGCTCCTGAGCCAGTGTGCGCAGGGTCTCTTCCGCCTCGCGCCGCCGGACGACGATCTGGTCCAGTTGGTCCCGCACCCGCTTCTGCGCGCGCGCCAGCCGGCGCACCTCTTCGACCTGCAGCGCGAGCTCAAGGCTCCGGAGTTCCTGCGTGTAGGCCCGGTACTGCCGCGCCGCCTCGGCCTGCGCCGCGAGCTGTTCGACGTGCGCTTCCTGCTCACCGAGGATGTCGGCGACGCGCAGCAGGAGCTGGTCGGCCGCCGCCATCCGGCGCTCAGCGTCGTGGCGGCGGCGCTTGAACTTGGCGAGCCCTGCGGCCTCCTCGAGGATCATCCGCCGCTCCTCGGGGGTGGCGTCCAGCATGTGATCCACCTCGCCCTGCGTGATCAGGGCGTAGGAGTGGCCGCCGAGGCCGGTGCCGAGGAACATCGTCTGGATGTCACGGAGGCGGCACGGCAGCCCGTTGATCTGGTACTGGCTGTCCGCGCCCCGCAGCGCACGGCGCGTCACCGTGACCTCCGCGAACGCGAGCGGCGTCGGTACCTCCTCTTCGTCGGCGCCTTGCGGGAGCATCAGGCCGCCCTCGCTGTTGTCCAGGGTCAGGGTCACTTCCGCCATCGACACCGCGCGCCGCTTCTCGCTGCCGGCGAAGATCACGTCCTCGTTGCGGACGCCGCGGAGGTTGCGCAGGCTCCCCTCCCCCAGGGCCCAGCGGATCGCGTCGAAGATATTACTCTTGCCGCTTCCGTTGGGGCCGACGATCGCCGTCAGCTGCGGCGACAGCTCGAGCGCCGTCCGGTCGGCGAACGTCTTGAACCCTGCGAGCTCCAGCCGTCTGAGACGCACCTGGTCCTCCCGTGAGAATCGGCTAGCGCCGCGACACCACGCCGCCGCGCTGCTCGATCATCGCCTCATAGACGGCGCTCAGCCGGTCAATAATCCGGTCCTGCGCGTACGCCGCCGCGACCTCCCGTCCCCGCGCCGCCATCGCCGCGCGGCGCGCCGGGTCGCCGAGCAGTGCGCCGATCGCTGCCGCAAGCGCCCCCGGCTCCGCGGCCGCCAGGAGGCCGGTCTCCCCGTCGCGCACGATGCCGGCCAGCACCTGAGACCGGGCGGCGACCACCGCGCGCCCGGCCGCCATCGCCTCCAGGACGGCGAGGCCCAACGTCTCGGTCCGCGAGGGAAACACGAACAGGTCGCACGCAAACAGCGCCTCCACGACGCGCGCGTGCTCCTGATCCCCGCCGAACACGACGCGCGGCGCGATCCCGAGCTGCCCGGCGCGCGCCTCCAGCGCCTTGCGCTCGGGCCCGTCCCCCAGGAGGAGCAGCCAGACGTCCGGGGGCAGCGCGGCGACCGCCTCCAGCAGGAGGGCGATCCCTTTTTCCTGCGCGAGCCGGCCGACGAACACCAACAGTGGCGCAGATGCGGGGAGGCCGAACCGCGCCCGGGTTGCGCCGGGGGAACCGCGCTCCAACTCCGCCGCCTCGACGCCCACGCTCGGGATCACCTCGATGCGCACCCGGACCCCGTACTGTCGCAGGAGGTCCGCGAGCACCGGGACGGACGCAAGCACCACGTCGCACCGGTTGCAGTAGGCGGTCGTGTACGTGATGATCAGCGGCCGGGTGAGACCGCCGAGCACGGGCGCGTAGTGGGCGTACTCCGCGTAGAGCGTGTGATACGTGAACACCACGGGCAGCCGGAGCGACCGCGCGACCCACAGGCCCACCCCGCCGAGCAGGAACGGCGAGTGGGTGTGCACCAGGTCGAGCCGCAGCCCGCGGAGCGTGCGGAGCTGCTGCGCCGAGTACGGGACCGCGAGCGGGAAGTCGGGATGGCCCGGCGGCGCGATCGAGGGGGCCCGGTGGACGTCCGGATCGGTGTCCGCATACCCGGCGTACGCAGGGGCGATGATCGAGACCCGGTGGCCGCGGCGGCGGAGGTGGCGCGCGGCGGCCTCCACGGCCCGTACCACCCCGCTGTGGCGCGGCAGGTACGAGTCCGTGAACAGGCCGACATGCACGCGATTACTCCTCGCCCCTCGCCACGGCCTGCGCGTCCAGGAACGCGAGCAGGACGGACAGGTGGAACCGGCGCTGGCCGCCGTCGGTGCGGAGGCATACGAGCTTGCCCCGGTCGGTGTACCGGCGCACCGTCGCCTTGCTGAGGTTGAGCACGGCGGCGGCTTCGTGAAGCGTCAGCTCAGGATCCAGCAGGCGGCGAATGGTCTCTTCACGGGTCTCGGTGATCGGCCGGCGGCCGCCCCGGCGGCGCTCGAGCGGGCCCAGCTCCATGGGCAGCGTGCTCTGCTGGACCATCCCACGGATCCTCCGGCGCAGCGCAACCGCCCGCGCCACGGGGCCCTCCACGTCCGGGGAGGGGCCGCGCGCGCTGTGCGATTCCGGCACGGCACTCGAAGAAACGATTCCGCGGGCCTCGGAAGGGGGCCCCGCATCCGCCGCGCGGAGATCCGGCCCGGGAGACGCGCCCGGCTCCTCCCGAAGTGAGACGTGCATCTGCCTCTCAAGGTAGCGATACCAGTCGCGCAGTGTCTGCCCCATAGTCTGCTCCGATGGATGCTGCGTAGAGTTTCCGGCACCAAATTCTCCGCGTTTTTTCGAGGGCCGGGCGAAAAATCCTTCCCGGGGCTACGCCGTTGCGCGCCCCAGATGGACGCGCAGGGTGTGGCTCGGCAGGTCGGGCGTGACCGCCTCCCGGACGAGCCGGCCGCACTCGAGCAGGGCGGCCTGGTCGATGCCGGTCGCGATCCCCATTCCGAGCAGCATATGGTTCAGGTCGTCCGTCGCGATGTTCCCGGTCGCCCCGGGCGCGAACGGGCAGCCGCCGAGCCCGCCCACCGACGCGGCGAACGCGGCCACCCCTGCGTCGAGCCCGGCGAGGACGTTCGCGAGGCCCATCCCGCGGGTGTCGTGCAGGTGCAGGCTGAGCGCCACCTGAGGATGCGCCTCCGTGAGCTCGGCG
>JAPVSX010000192.1:0-15981 GCA_047519495.1 Armatimonadota bacterium | reverse complement strand
TCCGCTTCCATCTCGAGCTCGCGCACCGACCGGGTCCCATACTCGCGGACCCCTCGGCCGACCTCCACGAATTCCTCGGCATGGGGTGGCCGTTGGTGGCGGCCGCGGCTGTGGGCGTGGGGATCGCGGTCGGCGGGCGCGACCGGCTGATGCGCCTGGTCACCGGGTGGCTCGCGGCCGAGTGCGCGGTCGTGCTCGTGCTCCGGCCCCTCTGGCCGCACCACCTGGTCGCCTTGTTGTCTCCCCTGGCCCTCCTGGCGGGGATGGGACTCGACCACCTCGCGAGGGGGATGACGGGCCGCGGACGGCGCGCCGCCGCAGTGGTGGGCGCATGCGCGCTCGCCGCCTATCTCGGCACGGCCGCAGCCGCCGATATGTCGGGCTCCTCCGACGACCTCCGGCGGATGAGCGGCCGGATCACGCAGACCCTCCCACCCGACGGGGCGGTGCTGACCGACGATCCGATGGTGCCGTTTCTGGCGCGCCGCCCGGTGCTCCCGGCGTTCATCGACACTTCGGCCGCCCGCTTCGCGGCCGGGACGCTCTCCGCGGCGGCGCTCCAGGCGGCGCTGGGAGACGCGCGCGTGCAGGCGGTCCTGTGGTGGCGAGGGACGTTCCGGCGGGAGGCGCCCGCGCTCGAGGCCGCGGCCGCCGCGCGGTTTCCCGTCAGGGTGGACGCCGGCGTGGGGCAGGTGCTCCGCTTGACGCGCGCGGCGGCGCTCAGTGCCGCAGGAGGATCTCGGCGAGGATCACGAGCGCAGCGGTGACGACCGCGACGGCGGCCAGCACGACGAGCGGATGTCGTACCAGACTCTCGCGCAGAGGCACGCCAAGAGGCGGATCGGGGAGACCGAGGACAGCCACATCCACCGTGTTGAGATGCCGCAGCGCCTCGTGCAGCTCGGCGGCCGTGGCGAACCGCTGTTCCTTCCGCCGGCGCATCGCCCGGGCTACGATCGCGGCGACCGGAGCGGGCACGTCGTCACGGTAGTTCCGCAGCGGCTCCGCCGTCATGTTGAGATGCTGGTACATCGTCGACAGCGGATTGGTGCTGCGGTACGGGGGCCGCCCCGCCAGCATCTCATAGAGGATCAGGCCCATCGCGTAGACATCGGTTTGCGGCCCGCCCCGCTCGCCCTTGATCTGCTCCGGCGCCATGTACTCCGGCGTGCCGACGAGCCCGGAGAACCCGCGCCACGTCACGCGCGGTGCGCCATCCAGCAGCGCGATCCCGAAGTCGACGATCTTGACGCGCCCCCCGGCGTCCACAAGGATGTTCTCCGGCTTGAGATCCCGGTGGTACACGTGGTGGGCATGGCAGTACGCGACGACCTCGGCCAGGCTGGTGGCGATCTCGAGCGCGCGGGCGACGGGCAGGCGGCGGTGCGCGTCCATGATGCTCCGCAACGATTCCCCGTCCATATACTCGAGCACGATGTACGGGGGACGGGCATCCTCGTGGACCTCAAGGAGCCGGGGGATCCCGGGGTGCTCGAGGAGCCGGCCGATCGCCACCTCGCGCCGGAACCGCTCGAATGCGGCGATCTCGCCGAGCCGGGCGGGCTCGAGGACCTTGATCACGACCGCCCGCCCGGAGCCGGGATCCCGCCCCTGGAACACGGCGGCCTCCCCGCCCTTCCCGAGCGGGCGCTCGATCACATAGTGGCCGATCTGGTCACCGGGGACGGGCATGGAGGTGTCCGGCGGGTGCGGTTCAGCCCGCGAGCCGGACGCCCAGCACCGTGAGGTTGTCGAACCCGCCCCGCCGGTTGGCCTCCGCGACACACGCGGCTGCGGCTTCCGCCGGAGGAGAGTTCGCGAACGCGGCACGCACGTCCTCCGCGGTCAGGTGCTCGAAGAGCCCGTCGGTGGCGAGCACATAGCAGTCCCCCGCCTGACACCGGCCGCTCAGCAGGTCCACCGCGAGGAGCGCGTCGCCGCCGACCGTGCGCGTGAGCAGGTGCCGGTGACGGTGGCGGCCGGCGCCCTGGGCGTCGACGAGGCCCAGCCGGCGCATCTCTTCGACGATCGTATGGTCCCGGGTGAGCTGGCGGAAGACACCGTCACGCAGGAGAAAGAGCTTGCTGTCGCCGACATGGCCAGCCCAGTAGCGGCCCCCGCAGAGCACGAGCGCGGTCAGCGTCGTCTGCATCCCGGAGAGATCCGGGTGGCCCATTCGCATGTTGTACACGTGGAGGTTCGCGCGCTGGACGGCGCGGCGGAGGTGCCGGCCGGGATCTCCCCGCCGGTCCAGGTAGTACTCCTGCAGGACGGTGTGCGCCGCCTCCGCGCTTGCGATGGCCCCGCCGCCGGCCCCGCCGACGCCGTCGGCGACGAGGAAGAGGCTTCCCCGGACCTCCACCACCGCCTCATCGTCGGGGGTCTCCGCAAGATGGTAGTCCTCGTTCTTCGGACGGACCCGGCCGGCATGCGTCGCCGACCCGACCTCGGCGACGAGCGGCGACGGCAGCGACGGCGGCCCGCCGAGGAGCCTCATCGGCGCCCGCTCGGGCACCCCACGAGTTCGTCTGCCGGGAGGTCCGCGCGCCGGTTGGGCGGCGCCACCCGCTCCGGCGCGGTGAGCACCGATACGCGACCCGCCGGCATCCGCCTACCCTCGTTCGAGCGCAATGATTGCGTCGGCGACCTCCGTCACGGTCCGGCGGGAGCTCCGGGCCAACCGCCGCAGCCGGGCCGCGGCCTCCGCCTCCGTGAGCCGGTACCGCTCGCTGAGGATCCGCGTGGCCTCGCTGACGCGCGGTTGAGCGTCCGGGTGGTCGGCCCGGCCGGACGCTGCGGGACGACGCCGCAGCCACTCGAGGTCTGCGAACCGCGCCCTGGCCACCGCGATCGCCGGGCCGATGTCTGCTTCACGGACGGGCTTCATCAGATAGGCGAGGACGCCGGCATCGGCGGCCTCTTCGACGAGGCTCTGCTGATTGTAAGCGGTGAGGACGATGATCGGCACGGGGTGGGTCGCCATGATCCGGCGCGTCGCCTCAAGGCCGTCCATGACGGGCATCTTGATGTCCATGATCACGACATCGGGATCGAGGGCGGCGACCTTGTCGAGGGCCTCCTGGCCGTCCGCCGCCTCGCCCACCACGTCATAGCCCAGATCCCGGAGGATCACGCGCATCCCCATCCGGATCAGAGCCTCGTCATCCGCCAGCAGCACCCGGCCGCGCGTCTGTTCACTCATCCCGCACCTCGGAAAACAGTAACGCCCCCGCCGGTTGTGGCAGGGGCGTCATGGCCCTGAGTCATGCTACCACGAAGCCCGCCCGGCCCGCAAGCGCCGGACAGCTACTCATGTTCTGCATGTTCTGCAGAGGTTCTTGACATGATCGGGCGATCCTGATATAAGAACTGTAAGCACCGAGACGTGCGCAAGGGCCATGACGCCGAGTCCCTTACCGGGAGTCGGCGTTGTTGTTTTTCTGGCCCTCCGGCCGCGATGCCGTCTGCTCCTCCGATCTGCCGTGTCTTGACCGATCACGACGGGAAGGAGATGCGCATGTCTTCGGAGACCGGATTCCGCAAGAGCCTGACGCTTACGGGCGTCACGGTGAACGCGATGGCGCTGATCGCCCCGGGGGCCTTTCTGTGGATTACGTACCAGGTTCAGGCATCCCAGGTGGACGCCGCCGGGGCCTCCACGGCGATGGACATCTGGCCGGGGCTGGGCCTCGCGCTGATCCTCGCGTTTCTGACGGCGATCTCGTACTCGATGTTGAGCGAGCTGTATCCGGACGCCGGCACGGGATCGTCGTACTACTACGCCGAGAAGGCGTTCCTCGACAAGGAGGAAGCCGGGTTCCACCGGTGGGCCCGGGTGGCCAAGTACGTCGTCGGATGGATCTCGCACCTCTACTACTGGGTGTATCCAGGCGTGATGGTGGCGATGATGGCCACCATGATCGTGTACATCCTCGGGCTGTTCAGCGTCAGCCTCCCGCCGGCCGCCCAGGTGGCGATCGCGATGGTATTCTCCTTCGCCACCGCCTACGTGGCCTACCGGGGGATCAGCGGATCCACCCTCGCCAGCCTCCTGATCAACGCGATCCAGATCGCGGCCCTGGTGCTGATCTCGGTGCTCGCGCTGAGTTACCGGTTCGGGAACCCCCAGCACGTGACGTTCCTGCACCCGACGCTGGCGAGCGCCGTGCTCCCGCACAACCTGAGCCACGTGCTGTTCCAGGCTACGATCGCGATCCTGCTGCTCGTGGGCTTCGAGTCGGCGACCGCGCTCACCGCCGAGGCGCTCCATCCCAGCTTCGTCACCCGCGGCGTGATCCTCTCCCTGATCATCCAGGGCCTGATCGCCTACCTCTTCGAGTACTTTGCGGCCAGCGCCTGGATCAACACCGCCTATACCCTGAAAGACGCCAAGGGGAAGGCGCTGACGGGGTTTGACGCGGCCGGCTTCTCCCAGGCACCGATCGGCGACATGACCCGCATCCTGGGAGACTCGCTGCTCGGCGGCATCGGGTTTGTCCTCCTGCTCGCCATCGCGCTGACCGTCGCGATCGCGGTGTTCGGCACGACCCTGGCCGCCATGAACACCGGCGTCCGGTTAACCTACGCGATGGGCAAGGATGAGGAAGTGCCCGCGATCCTCGGAATCCTGCACGGACGGTACGCCACCCCACACTTCGGAGTGTGGCTGATGGCGCTCGCGTCGGCCGCGATCGGAGGATTCGGGGTGCTCTCCGTGATGAACCTGACCGCGGTCACGTTCCTCTCGAACATCGGCACATTCCTGCTCTACGGGCTCACCAACCTGGTGGCCTGGGTCGCGTTCCGGAGATCGCCCAAGGCCCGGACGGTCAAGCACGTCCTCGTCCCGCTCCTGGGCGTGATCGCCAACATCGCCATGCTCCTTGCGGTCATCTACCTCGGGATCCTGGGAGGCGGGGACACCCGAACCGCGGCGCTGATCTCGATCATCGCCACCGCAGGCTGGTTTGGGATCGGGCTCATCTATTTCGTGAGCAACACGCGGGCGCGCGGCCGGGAGGTGTGGGCTCATCAGAAGGTGGGCACGGCCTGACACCAGGGCGCACCGCTTGCGGAGGACATGGCAAGGAATTTCCCGGCCGCTCTCGGGATGGACCGTGCATGCCTCTCTTCGCCGCGGCCCAGGTCTGCGGCGTGCACGTCCGCGGGCTCGCGACGGCGCTGTCAGAGGGGCGTTAGCGGAGCCGACTCCGGGGGGCATCGCAAGGTTGCGCCAGCGGACCGGTGCGCCAAGGACTTTTCCGGGGAGCCCTGGAAAATGGGCGCATGTCACACCTGGCTGCGGGGACCTCTGGCGCCGGGGCGGCCGCCTCCACGATGCGCACGGAAGTAAGCCGCGGGGGGGCTCCCGGGCACGCCCTCGGAAGCCGGGCCCGGCGCCGCCGCCGAGAGATTCTGGCTGCCTACCTGCTGCTGGCCCCGGCCGCGTTGCTCGTCTTCGGCGTCCTGGCGTTTCCGTTCGGCTGGGAGGTCTGGGTCAGCCTGACCAACTCATTCGTCCAACAAACGTCCACCGCGTTCGTCGGCGTTGGCAACTACGCGGAGTTCCTCCACGATCCGTCCTTCTGGAGCGCCGCGGCCAACACGCTCGGGTATCTCGTAATCAGCACGGTGCTGAAGCTTGCCGTCGGCGTGGGGATCGCCGTCCTTCTGTCCCGGCCGTTGCCCGGGCGTCCGCTCGTGTTCATCGCGGTATTCCTCCCGTGGGCCTATCCGGGAGGGCTGGCCTACGTGGGCTGGTACTGGTTCATGATCCCACCTCTCCACTCCGCGTTCTCCACGTTCTTCGCCGACATTCGGTACGTGCTCGATACGGCGCTGGGGTACGGGACCTGGGCGTTCCTGAGCCTCCTCATGTTCAACGTCTGGCGAGGCGGGTCGTTCGTGGGGGTCTTCCTCCTCGCGGCGCTCAACGGGATCCCTGAGGACCTGTTCGACTACGCCGTCCTCGAAGTCAAGAGCGCGTGGCGCAAGTTCTGGATGGTGACAGTCCCCCTCCTGCGGCCATTCCTCGCCCTGGCGGCGTTCCTCTCCGTCACGAGCGCCGTCGCCGACCTGGGAAACGTCTGGATGCAATCGGGCCAGCGCGACGTCTATCCGATCGTCTGGACGCAGGCATTCCACCTGGCGATCATCGGCGGGGAGTGGGGCAAAGCCGCCGCGGAATCGTTGATCCTGCTGCCGGTGCTGGCCCTGATCCTGTTCGTCTGCTTCCGGCTGTTCGAACCGCTGGAGGAGGATCCGACATGAGGGCTGGGCGCCGGCTCGGCCGGCTCATCCAGGGCCTGCTGCTCGTGCTGCTGGCCGTGTACAGCATCCTCCCCATTTACATGGTCACGGTCGAGTCGCTCAAGTCGATCCAGGAGGACGTCTACGGGAACCCGTTCATCATCGTCCACCCCAATTTTGAGTGGTACGAGGGGCTCTTCGAAAGCCAGGAGTGGGTGCAGGGCGATCTGACGCGGCATACGGTGCCGTTCCTCGTCTGGGCCAAGAACACCGCGATCGTTTTCAGCGGGGCGCTCGTGGTGATCCTGACGACGAGCCTGGCGGCGGCCTACGCCCTGGCCCGCCTGCGCCCGCCCGGGTGGCGGTGGTGGCGACGCGCGCTGCTGGCGACGTTCCTCATCCCGCAGACATTGCTCTTCCTTCCGCTGTATCATTTCGTCTTCCGGCTGCGGCTTGACGACAGCCTGTTCGCGCTCGTCCTCACCTATCCGATGCTGGCGATCCCGTTTTGCGTCTGGCTCCTGTCGGCCTATTTCCAAAAGCTCTCCTCGGACATCGAGGACTCCGCGTATATCGAAGGCGCAAACCGGCTGACGGCGTTCCTCCGGATCGTGCTTCCGATGAGCTGGCCGGTGACCGTCGCCGCGGGGCTGTTCGCCCTGGGCGTCATCAGCAGCGACTTCATCCTGGCGGGCACCTTCCTCCCCAACGTGTGGCACCAGACGATCGCAGTCGGCCTGGCCACGATGGACGTGAGCCTCGAAGATCTGACCGTGGTGTCGGGAATCAGCCTGGGAGGGCTGCCGGTCCTCGTGATCGCCGCGCTCCTCGCGAGCACCTACGTGCGCGGGCTCACGGCGGCGATGATCGAGGGAGCGTGATCCGATGCGCCCCAAGCGCATCAGCAGGTGACCGGCCGGCCGGTCGTCGACACGCTCGCGGCGACGGCGTGAGGACGCTCCGCCTCGCCGGGATCCGAGACCCGGTGCGCGGGTGGGGACGCCTGCTCGAGACGTAGACGCCGGCGCGCTACCCTGCGAGTTCGCGCGTAAGGGCCACGATCATCTGCGAGGCGAGGCCGAGCACCGGCGCCGGCACGCCTGCCTCGCGCGCCAGATCGAGCGCGAGCCCCGTGTCCTTGACGAGGATGTCGAGGGACGACCCCGGGTGGTAGCCCGCGACCCACCCGGACGCGACGGGCCAGTTCTCGACGACCCACGTCGTGCCGGTGCAGGTCCGGAGCACATCCCACACCGTGTCAAGCGGCACCCCCGCCGCCTGGGTGACCGCCGCCATCTCCCGCGCGGCCAGCAGGCTGACTGTGAGCAGCGTCTGGTTGGCCATCTTGACGGCAGTGCCCGCGCCGACGTCGCCGACGTGGGCGAGACGCGATCCCACCGCCTCGAGCACCGGCCTGGCACGCGCCAGGTCGGCGGGCGTCCCCCCAATGATGATCGTCAGCGTCCCGTCCTCTGCCCGCGCCCGTCCCCCGCTGACCGGCGCATCGAGGAACCCGAGCCCCCGGGTCCGCGCGGCCTCGCCCAGGCGGCGCATGCAGGCCACCCCGACCGTGCTCATCACGATCAACAACGCCCCGCGTGGAGCCTGCTCCAGTACCCCGCCCTCCCCCAGGACCACGGCCTCCGCCTGGCCCGGCGTCCGCACCATGACGATGACGGTCTCGGCCTCTCCCGCGGCGGCGCCGACCGAATCGGCTGCATCGCCGCCGGCGTCCTGGAGCGCCCGCCGGACCTCCTCGCGGATGTCGTAGCCGCGAACCTCGAACCCGCGCTTCCGCAAGTTCAGGGCCATTGGCAGGCCCATCTCGCCGAGCCCGATCATTCCCACCGTCTTCATTCGCTTCCCTCCACCCCGCCGGCGGCGTACACGATGCGCCCGCGGCTCACCACGAGCCGGATCCGCGTCATCGCCTCGATGTCCTCCAGGGGGTCGCCGTCGACCGCGATCACGTCCGCCACCTTGCCCACCTCGAGCGTGCCGAGACGGTCCCCCAGCCCGAGGGCGGCGGCCGGCCATGCGGTCGCCGCCAGGATCGCCCGGAGGGGGGACTCGCCGAGGGTTACAGCCCAGCGCACCTCGTCGGCCAGGCACCCGTGGACCGCGTCCGTCCCGAGGACGTACCGCAGCCGGCGGGCGATGACTTTGCGGGCGGTGTCGCAGGCGGCCTCGCCGAGCCGCCGCAGCCGGGTCAGCTGGGCCGCGTCCTCGCCGAATGCGTGCCCGCGGGGCCCGCACAGCACCCCCAGGGTCAAGGTGAGGAGCACGTGACGGCGGGCTACGAGGTCGAGGGCGGCGTCCGTGAGGAACCACGCGTGCTCGATCACATCCAGCCCGCCCCCGATCGCGGCTGCAACCCCCTCCCCGCCGACCAAGTGGGCGGCCACCGGCCGGCCGCTGACGTGCGCCAGGCGGGCCGCCGCGGCCACGTGGGCCTCCCCGTAGTAGCAGGTGGTAGGCTCGACAGCCGGGTCGCCGACCCCGTCCGAAACGAAGATCTTGATGAAGTCGACACCCTGCGCGAGGTTCTGGGCGGTCGTGCGAGCGATCTCCCCGGGGTCGTCGGTGAAGACCGAGGCGATCGCCCCACCGCGGCACCGGGGCGACCGGATCGCCCGCCCGGCGGCGAGCAGCCGGGGGGCCACGACCCGGCCCTCCTCGACCGCCCGGCGAAGCGCGAGGTCCGCGCCGTACCGATCCCCGCACAGCCGCAGCGTCGTGACCCCGGCCCGGAGGTCGTCCTGGATTCGGCCGATCCCCGCAGCCAGGTAGCGCTCGCGCGGCACCGCGACCTGCGCCGCAAGCCCGCCGCGCCGGGTGTCCAGGCCGACGTGCGAGTGGAAATCGATCAGGCCGGGCAGGAGCGTGCAGCCCGGCAGGGAGAGGGTGAGGTCTCCGGGGTCCGGCTCCCCTGCAGCAATCCGCTCCCCATCGATCCCAAGGCGGCCCGGACGATGCGGATGATCTGCGACACCGTCGATGATGCGGTCCGCCTCGAGCCGCAGCATCGGGACCTCACGTCCACCCCGACCAGGACGCGGTCGGTCCGGCTCGTCGCGCGACAGGCCGGGATGCCGCACTCAGGCGATCCGCCACTATTTTACAGCCGCGCTGGTGATTCCGGAGATGAACTGGTCGAGGAAGAAGCTGTAGAGGATCGCCACCGGCACGCCGACCAGGAGCGCGCCGGCCATCAGGGATCCCCAGAAGTACACGTCCCCTCGGATCAGGTCGGTCGCGACGCCGAGCGGCACGGGCTTCTGGTCCGAGACGGACACGAACACGAGGGAGTACAGGAAGTCCTGCATCGTGAGCGTGAACGCAAAGATCACCGCGGTGAGGATCCCGGCGAGGCTCACCGGGAGCACCGTCCGGATGAGGGCTCTGAGCCGCCCGCATCCGTCCACGAGCGCCGCCTCCTCGATCTCCCGGGGGACCGTCTTGAAGAACCCGGAAAGCAACCAGGTACAATACGGGATCGTGAACGTCGGATACACGAGGACGAGCGCCCATTTCGTGTCGATCAGGTGGGTCAGGCCGACGACCCGCGAAAGCGGGATGAACAGCAGGATCGGCGGGATCAGGTAGCCGAGGAAGATCGCGATCCCCATGTTCTCGGCGCCCGGCAGCCCGAGCCGCGCCAGGGAATACCCGGCGGGCACCCCGACGAGCAGCGTGATCAGGGCAACGCAGGCGGCGATGACCGTCGTGTTGGTGATCCAGTCGCCGTAGTACGTGTGCTGGAACAGGTACGTGAAGTGCTCGAGCGTCGGCGGCTGGTGGAACCAGAACGGAAACACCGTGGGATTGACCAGGTCCTTGTCGGTCTTGAACGCGGTGACCGCCATCCAGAACACCGGGAACACCGCGATGAGGATGAACGGCGCGAGGCCGAGGTACACGAGGAGGTGACGGCGGAGCACTCGCGCCCGCGTGCGCCTCGCCCCCGCTTCGGCGGGCGCCGCCTGGCGTCCCAGCGCCTCCGCCCCGCTCACAGCACCTCCCGCCTCCGGAGATTCCGCAGCAGGAGGTACACGACCGGCAGCAGGATCGGGAACAGCACGAGGGAGATCGCCGCGCCGCGGCCGAGGGCGCCGGCCTGGATGCCGATCTCGAACGCCTTGGTCGGGAGGACCTCGGTCGTGCCCATCGGGCCGCCGAACGTGAGCAGGTACACGATGCTGATGTCGGACAACGTGAAGACCGTGTCGAACAGCAGCCCGACGAAGAGGATCGGGGCGATGACCGGGATGACGATGTACCGGTACCGCAGGAAGAAGGTCGCCCCGTCCACCTTCCCCGCGTCGAGCAGCTCGAGCGGGACCGCCGACAGCCCCGCCATCACCACGATCGCCGCGAACGGGAACCCGCGCCAGACGTTCACCGCGATCACGGCCGCCATCGCGAGCCCGGGCTCCCCGAGCCAGTTCGGCCACCCCTGGATCAGATGCAGGCGCGTGCCGACGTAGTTGATCGCGCTGAACTGGGGATCGAACATCCACTTCCACGCGAGCGCGCTGATCGCGACCGGCAGCGTCCACGGCAGCACGATCAGGGACCGGATGAGCTTCCTGCCGCGCACCTCCTGGACGAGGAGAAACGCCATCGTCGTCCCGAGCAGGATCTTGAAGATCCCGGCGACGACCGTGAACACGATCGTGTTGCGCAGCGCCAGCCGGAAGGTGCTGTCCCGGAAGATCGCCACGAAGTTCGCCAGACCGACGTAGCGGGCGACCTGGTTGCCGACCGAGGCGTCGCTGAGGCTCAGGTACAGCGAGAAGAAGAACGGGACGCCGACAAGCACGACCATGTACAGGATCGCCGGCGCAAGGAGCCAGTACCCGAAGATCAAGCGCTCGCGCGTAAACGCGCGATGGCCGGTGGCGACCGGTCCGCCCGTCAGGAGCTCGACGTTGGCCACCGCGGCTCCTTCGCCCGAATGGGCCTCTCCGGTCCCGGGGAAGCCGCGCCGTCCGGCCCGGTCCTCCCCGAGTATCCGCTACTTGTACTTGGCGTAGACCGCCTTGATCTGCCCCATCCCCCACTTGATGGAACTCTCGAGGTCCTCGCCGTGGCAGTATCTGGCCAGCATGTCGGGGACGACGAATGTGGCCAGCACTTCCGCGGCCGGCGCCGCTGCGGGGCCCGGGAACCCGAAGACGTAGGCGACCTTGTTCCAGTCTTGCATCAGCGCGATCTTGGGATCGTCGCCGATGCCCGGCATCGGCTTCTGGTACCAGGTGTTCAGGTACGGCATGTTGTAGCCCTTGCTCGCCGTGAGCGAGAACTTGACGGCGTTGCCGTAGAACTCGAGGAACTCCTTGGCTGCCTGCTGGTTCGTCGAGAACTTCCAGATGCTGAGCACCGTCGGGTCCACGACCGCGGCCCGCGCCACGGGGCCCTTGGGCTCCAGGTCGGGGATCGCGATGTTCACGTTCGCGAACAGCTTGGGGTCGGTGTCCTGGATCGACCGGATCGCGGATATCGCGTCGTGGATCCAGATCGCCACGCCCGAGTCGAGGTACCGGTTGTCGGAGACGTTGTCCCAGGAGAAGACCTCGGAGGTCATTCCCTCCTGCCAGAGCGCTTTGCTATACTTCATCGCCTCGCGGAGCTCCTTGGAGTCCCAGAGGAGCTCCTTCCCGCTCGCGTCGGTCTCCTTGACCCCGAACGCGTAGAACACCGCCCGCCAGTTGTGGTTGGCGTCGTTGCAGTGGGAGATCGCCATCCCACACGGATGGCCCTTCGCCTTGCCGACCTTGGCCGCGGTCCGGAGGTCCTCCCATGTGGACGGCGGCTTGAGGTTGTACTCCTTGAACAGGTCCGTCCGCCAGAGGATGGGCTGCGGGATGTAGAACTCGGGCAACCCGTACCACGCGCCGTTCACGACAGCCACGTTCCTGGCGATCCGGATCCAGCCGCCGTACTTCTTCCCGAGCCGGTCGCAGATGTCGGAGACGTCCACCATGTCCTTGTAGTAGAGGGTGGTTTGGATGACCCCGTTCTGCTGGAAGATATCGTGCCCCGCTCCGGCGGCCAGTTCGGAGGCGGCTCGCGCGGGGAGCTGGTCGATCGGGATGTGGTCCACACGGACGGAGACGCCGTTCGCCTTTCCCCAGTCGCCCGCGAACTTGTCAAATGCGGTGTCGTACGCCGGAACGAAGTGGCTCCACACCAGGATCCGCAGCACGGTCCCCCGGATCTGCGCCGGGGCGACCCCGACCTCCCACGGCGCGACGAGCTTGAGCGCCGCCGCCCCCGCCGCGCCCGCACCGGCCGCCGTGAGGAACTGCCGCCGGGTGATGCGCTTCCCAGACCGAGCGCTGACCTTTCGTGACATCCCCCACCCCCCTGTACCCTGTCGGTGCGCGCTTCTGAGCACAACCTCTTACCCTCCCCAACGGGGGATCCGGGTACAAAGGTTCCGCCGGCCGGCCGTCGGATCGGGGGTTCCTGCCGGGTGTCTCTAGATACGTTGGCCGCGGGATTCTATCCCCCGGTGGAAGACTCCTCCTCGACCGGAGCACCGCCTGTGGCCGGCGTGGGCCTGTTTGTTGTCATGCCACCTCCCGTCCGTACGGGCGCGCCGCCGCGCCCGAGCCCGCCGGTCCCCAGGATGCCGACGAGCCCGATGCCGCCGGCCAGCAGCAGCCCGGCCGGCAACCCCCACGCGTCCACGATCCCGCCCATCATCAGCGATCCGAGCGGGGTCGCCCCGGCGAAGAGCATCATGTAGATGCTCATCACGCGGCCCCGCAGCGCGTCCGGGGTTTCCAGCTGGACCGCGCTGTTGGCGGTGGCTGTGAACGTGATCATCCCCACCCCCACCAGGAACAGGACGATCCCCGCCAGGTCGGGGCGGGTGACGGCGCTCAGGGCCATCGTCGCGCCGC
Organism: Armatimonadota bacterium; assembly: GCA_047519495.1. Taxonomy (GTDB): domain Bacteria; phylum Sysuimicrobiota; class Sysuimicrobiia; order Sysuimicrobiales; family Segetimicrobiaceae; genus JAPVSX01. The sequence continues at coordinate 2,821 of JAPVSX010000192.1, read as the reverse complement.
ACAGGAGCACGGCTCCCCACAGGAGGAACGCCCGCCGGGGGCCGCCGCCGCTCGCGGCCGCGACCAGCAGCGCCCCCAGCAGCGCGCCGGCCCCCTGGGCGGCCATCAGGAACCCGAACCCGGAGGCCGGGAGGTGCAGGTGGAGGCGGGCCAGCACCGGCACGAACAGGTTGAAGTTCATCGGGAACAGGCTCAGGACGGCCAGCACCGCCAGCACCCGCCGCACCGACGGCGTGCGCCGGACGAAGCCTACGCCCTCCGCCATGTGCACGAGCAGGCCGACGCCGGTGCCGACCTGTACCTTGGACGTCACCCGCATCGCCAGGAGCGCCCAGATTACCGCCAGGAAGCTCGCGGCGTTCGCCAGGAACGCGATGCCGACGCCCCACGCGGCGATCACCAGGCCGGCGAGGCCCGGCCCGAGCAGCCGCGCGCTGTTGAAGATCGACGAGTTAAGGGCGATTGCACCGGTCAGATCCTCGGTCCCGCCCACCATCTCCACGATGAACGCCTGCCGCGCCGGCGTGTCGATCACGTTGACCGTCCCGAGGAGCGCCGCCAGGACTGCGACGTGCCAGTAGCGGACGAGGCCGGTCACCGTCAGCACCCCCAGGCACAGCGCGAGGAGCAGAAACAGCGCCTGGGTGGCGACGATGAGCGGGCGCTTCGGGAGCCGATCCACGACCACCCCGGCCGGGAGCGAGAACAGGAGGACCGGGGCCCACTGGAGCGCGTTGATCACGCCGAGCAGGAACGGCGAGTTCGTCAGGCTGAGGACGAGCCACGCCTGGCCGACGGTCTGCATCCAGGTTCCGATCAGCGAGATCAGCTGGCCGATGAAGAACAGACGGTAGTTCCGATGCCGCAGGGGCGCTGTGACAACCGCGAGGTAACGCATCACCTCCCCTCCCCTGCGCGACCGTGGAGGGAACCGGGCCCCCCGGCAAATGGCATCCGCGCACCCATTTGCCGGGGTGGTAGAAGCGGGAGGCTCCGGCGGGGGGTCAGCTCCGCCACAGGCCCAGCCGCTGCGCGCCTGTGACGAGCGCGCGCGTGTACGGATGCTGTGGGGCGGCGAACAGCCGCCGCGTCTCGGCGGACTCGACCACGGTGCCGCCCCGCATCACGTGCACCAGGTCGCTCATCTGCGCGACGATGCCGAGGTCGTGGGTGATCAGCAGCAGCGACATGCCGAGGTCGCGCACGAGGCGGCTCAGCAGGTCGAGGATCTGCGCCTGGACGGTCACGTCGAGGGCGGCGGTCGGCTCGTCCGCGATCAAAAGGGACGGCCCGAGGGCGATCGCCGACGCGATCAGCACCCGCTGCCGCTGGCCGCCGGAGAGCTCGTGGGGGTACCGCCGCAGGAACTGGGGATCGAGCCCGACGCGCTCGAGCGCTTCTGCGGCCCGCTCCCGGGCGCCCCGCCGGCCGAAGTGCGCGACGATCCCCTCCTTCACCTGGTCGCCCACGGACATCACCGGATCGAGGGCCGACGCCGGCTCCTGGAAGATCATCGCGATGCGCCGGCCGCGGATCGGCACAAGACCGCGTTCGGGCAGCCGGGCGAGGTCGAGGCCGTCGAACAAGATAGATCCGGCCGTGATCCGGGCCGGGACGGGGAACAACCGCAGCACGGCGTAGGCGGTCATGGACTTCCCCGCTCCCGACGCGCCGACGAGCGCGGCGGTCCGGCCGGCCGGGACGGCGAGCGAGACGTCGTGCAGCACCGGCAGGTCCCCGGAGGGCCGGAGGAGCGCGACCCCGAGCCCCTCGATCCGCAGGTCGCCGCCGCGGGAGGTCGTCCCGGAGACGATCTCCGTCATGCCGCCCTCACCTCACGAGACGTCCCGGCGCGCGGCAGTCGCGCCCCATCTCATCTCGCAAGTTCACGGAGGGAAGGACGGCCACGGGGGTCGGCCCGGGCCTACGGCGTGAGCCAAGACGCGCGTGAGCCACCACGTGCCCGAGGCGCACGTTCGAATCCGTCCCTCGACAGAGCGCGGAGGGCAGGCCCCCCGGGCCGACCGTTTCGGGAACATCCTCTACGAGACCTAAGAGAAAGTGCACTACCGCGAGGCGTCGCGATGCGCACGGTGCGGGAACCGCTTCTCGAAGAGGACGTACAGCACCGGGATCAGCAGCAGCGTCAGGCCGGTCGATACCGTGAGGCCGCCGATCACAGCCCGGGCGAGCGGCATGTTCGTCTCGCTGCCTTCCCCGAGCCCCGTGGCCATCGGGATCATCCCCAGGATCGTCGCGAGCGCGGTCATGAGGATCGGGCGCAGCCGGATCCGTCCGGCCTCCAGCACGGCTTCGCGCGGAGCCAGGCCGCGCGCCTGCTGCTTGTTGGCGTAGTCCACGAGCAGGATGCCGTTGCTGACGACGATGCCGATCATCGTGATCACGCCCATGAACGAGATGATCGAGAGCGTCGTGCCCGTGAGCAACAGCATCCAGATGACGCCGATGATTCCCAGCGGCACCGTGAACATGATCACGAACGGATCGAGGAGCGACTGGAACTGCGACGCCATGATCATGTACACGAGCATCAGCGCGAGCCCCATCGCCAGGCCGAGGCTGCCGAACGCGCTCTGCTGCTGTTCCGTCTGGCCCGCCATGTGGTAGGTGAAGCCCGCGGGGAAGTGCAGATGATCGAGCTGGTTGATGATGTCGGTCGAGACGCCGCCGAGCGGGCGCCCCACGACGTTGGCGGTGACGTCGATGACCCGCTGCTCGTTCTTGCGCGTGATCTGGAGGGGCTCGCTCCCGAGCGAGAACCGCGCGACGTCGCGGAGGAGGACCGGCGTCATCCCCTGCG
>JAPVSX010000191.1:0-2214 GCA_047519495.1 Armatimonadota bacterium | reverse complement strand
TAGACCGGATCGGGCTGCCGCCACGCCAGCACGTCGAACAGCGCGGCCATGAGCCAGAGGGCGATCGGAAAATGCACGACGAGGGGGTGGATCAGCACCTGCGCCGTCCACCCCCTCGGCAATCCACCGTGCCGATATCAGGCCCGAGGTTACTTCATCTTCTGGACATCGGTCAAGACGTCGATCGCCACATGGGCCGCCGCCTTCGCCTCCGGCAGGCTCTTCATCACGGTGGCCTGGTTAGCGACGTATGCCACCCACCACGTCATGTAGTACTGCTGGTTCTTCCCCGTGCCGGACTGGATGTCCGCCAGGATGCCGTTGCCCTGCCCCTGGCACGGGTTCCCCGCGGCCGTGTTATACATCTTGTCGTTCGGGCCCACGATGCAGTTGACGACGTGGTGCAGGTGCGTGGTGACCTCTTGCAGCGCCTCGTACTTGGCGGCGAAGCCCGCATGCGTGAGCGCCGTGGTGAGTTCGGTCTGGAGCCCGCCGCCGGCCGCGGCTTTGGGCTGAGAATAGTCGTACTGCGCGAACGAGCTGCCGGCCGCCCCCAGGGTCAGCGCGGCTACCAGGACACATCCGCCGATCCACCAACGTGCCAAACGCATGGCGACTCGCCCTCCTCTGCTATCTCTCCGTCGTGGGCAGACGTCCACGGTTAGACTACCCCTGCTGTGTCACACCGGTGTGTCGTACGCCCGACGGGCCGGCCCGGGCGCACGCATCCCGGGCGCCTGCGACCGCCGCTAGCCGAGGTCGTCGGACGCCTTCTTGAGGTACGCGGCCACGACCTTCACCCACGGCTGGGCCTGGTTCACGTCCGTCATGCTGAGGGCCTGCATCGCCAGGTTCCAGGCGATGGTCGCATCATCGAGCGCGGCCTTGGCCCCGGGAACGCCCTTCGCCGCGGCCGCCTGGAGGTCGGGGATGATGCCGTTCCCCTGTCCCTGGCACGGATAGCCGACCGCGGCCTTGAAGTGCATGCCCTTCGGGCCTTCGAGGCAGTTGATCGTGTGCTGTGCATGCAGCTGCACGCCGGCGATCGCGTTGCCCCTCTGCGCCAGCTCGCTCGAGTGGAAGTACGCGGTTTTGAGCTGGGCCTGGATCCCCGCGACGAGATCCATCATCGCCGCCCCGCCCACCTGCGGGAGTCCGAGCACGACTGCACACATCACCACGAGCGCGCCTGCCACAAGGTGTCTCACGGAGTTCCCCCCTATTCTTTGGTGAAGCGTCACGTGCTCACGCCCACGCACATTCCCTGTCATGATCTGCGGATATTGTAACAAACATATCTCCGATCCGGACAGGCTGCCTCGCGCCCGGAGGCTGCATCCGAGGCCGGGACGTTTTGGCCCACAAGCGTATTGGCGCACACGCGCTTTGGCTCACGCCGTAGGCCCAGGCCCAGGCACGCTCAGGGTTCGACGAACAGGCGCTCCCCGCGGAACAGCCGGTAGGCGATCTGGAACGTCTGGCCCTCGGCCCCCACCGTGGGGGCGTGGGCCGCCAGGTACCGGGCGGCCGCGACGAGCACGGGGGCGGCGGCCGGCGTGCCGCGCAGCAGCGCGTGGAGGCGGACGGCCGCCTCGACCGCCTGGATCGTGTGAAAGTTCCGATCCTCCCGGAGCAGCAGATGCCCGAGTATCGCCAGGAGGCGGTCGGGATCGCCCCCGCCGGCGAGATACGTCACGATGACTCGGGCTGCGTCCTGCACCCGCTGCTGACGGTCGAGCAGCGAGGGCAGTTCGCGGAGCAGCGCCGCGGGGTCGGCGGTTCGGTCCGGCTCGGGCAGGCGCACCGGCGGGACGTTCAGGAAGCGATCGAGGTAGATGCTCATCGCCGCATCGAACACGCCCCGCAGCAGACGATGCACCGTTCGGCGCCCTCGGCATCGGAGACTCCTTTCCGGCCGGATGATCGCGGCCCCTGCAGCCGCTCTCGCTCATCCAACGATCAATCCGGACGGACCGCACCGGCGGGACGGCACGGTCCGTCCCCGGCCGTTCGGACAGGACGCCCCTGCCCGGACCTTTGCCAAACCTTTACACAGGTGCGGTATGATGTCCACAAGTTGAGAGCGGGGACCGGGGATGCGGGTATCGGTCGACCCAGGAGGATCGTGTGAGGATTGGGGCGCGTGACGGTGCCGGAGCGCATCGGCCAGCGGACGAGGACGTACGCGTCGAGCCGCGTGGACGCATCACGAAG
>JAPVSX010000190.1:0-5741 GCA_047519495.1 Armatimonadota bacterium | reverse complement strand
TGCGCGGCAGCCACACGATCATCCTGAGCACGCACATCCTGCCCGAGGCCACGGCGGTCTGCGACCGCGTCATCATCATCAACGAGGGGTCGGTCGTGGCCGTCGACACCTACGAGCAGCTCGCCGCCCGTCTCCGGAGCTCCGAGAAGACACTCGTGCGCGTTGCCCGGCCCGCCGGCGACCTGGCGCAGCGCCTCGGGCGCATCCCGGGCGTGCTCCACGTGACGCCCGGCGGGGCTCAAGGGACCGGCGGGGGGCAGGCGGAGCTCGTGGTCGAGGCCGCCCTCGGCAACGACGTCCGGGAGGCGCTCGCCCGGACCGTGGTAGAGGCGGGCGCCGGTCTGCTCGAGCTGCGCCCGCTCGCGATGAGCCTGGAGGACGTGTTCCTCAAGCTCGTGACCCACGAAGAGGGGCCGGCCGGCAGTGAGCCGCCTGTCGAGGCCGGCCCGGCGGGGGAGGGGGCGCGGGCATGAACGGCACGCTGGTCATCGCCCGGAAGGAGCTCAAGCAGTTGTTCAGCTCGCCGATCGCCTATGTGGCGCTCGCGATGTTCTTCGTCATCACGGGGTACCTGTTCTTTGCCCTCGTTGGCGGGTACACCGAGCAGGTCCTGCAACTACAGGGGACGCCGCCGCCGGGCTTCAACCCGACCCGGCTCATCTTTACGCCGCTGTACCAGGACGCGAGCTTCATCCTGATCCTGCTGATTCCTGTGCTCACGATGCGGCTCGTCTCCGAGGAGGACCGCACGCATACGATGGAGCTGCTCGCGACCTCCCCGGTGACCAGCACAGCGATCATCGTGGGGAAGTACCTGGCGGCCACCGTCCTGTTCCTCACGCTCCTCGCGCTCAGCACGTACATGCCGCTCAGCCTGGCGGTGATCGGCCGCCTCGACTGGGGGCTGCTCGCGTCGTCCTACATCGGCCTCTTGCTGCTCGGCGGGGCGTTCCTTGCGATCGGCCTGTTCGCGTCGACCCTCAACGAGAACCAGATCGTCTCGGCGGCGATCGGGTTTGCGATCCTGCTCTTGTTCTGGATCCTTGGCTTTGCCCCGCAGGCCTCGGGCTCCGCCGTGCAGCAGGTGCTCACCACCCTGTCGTTCGCCACCCACTTCACGAACCTGACCGGCGGCGTCATCGACACCCAGGACGTTCTGTTCTTCCTGAGCCTGGCGGGGTTCTTCCTGTTCCTGGGCACGCTCGCGCTCGAGTCGCGGAAGTGGAGGTAGGCGGATGAAGCGGCGCAACGCGCTCCTGACGACGAACGCGCTGATCTCCGCGGCGCTCGTCGCCGCGCTCCTCGTCGCGCTCAACTACCTGGGGACGGAGCACCACACCCGCTGGGACCTGACCGCGACCCGGGAGCACTCCCTGTCGCCGCAGACCATCAAAGTCCTCCGGACCCTGCCCGGGGCGGTTCAGGCCGTCGCGTTTCCAAGCCACGCCCCGGACACCTCTCAGGTGGCGAGGTACCGCGATCTGCTGTCGACCTACCAGTACTACTCCAAGGACTTCCAGTACCACATCGTGGACCCCGACCGGAACCCGGCCGAGGCCCAGAAGTACAAGGTGACGTCGTACGGCCAGATCGTGCTCCAGCGAGGGTCCACGTCCTACACCGTGGACGACGGCACCGAGGAGGCGCTGACCAACGGACTGCTGCACGTCCTTCAGACCGCGAAGAAGACGGTGTACGTCCTCCAGGGGGAGGGCGAGGTTCCTCTCGACGACTTCACCCGCGTGGGGATGGGGACGGCAAAGCAGGCCCTCACCGGCAAGGGGTTTGACGTCAAGGCGCTGTTCCTGGTGCAGACCGGCCGCATCCCCGACGATGCCGCGGCGGTGATCGTCCCGTCGCCCACCAAGGATCTCCTTCCACAAGAGACGGACGCCCTCGATCGCTACTATCAGGGAGGCGGCAAGGTCCTGGTCCTGGTGGACCCTCAGACGCCGGCGGGAGTGCGCGGATGGCTGGACTCGGCGTTCCACGTCAAGGCTGCCGGAGGCCTGGTGATCGACCCGGTGTCCCGCCTCCTCGGCGGCGACCTCGCCGTGCCGATCGCCACGCAGTATCCATTTAGTGACATCACCCAGAATTTCACCCTGGCCACCGCATTCCCGGTGAGCACGCCGCTCGACCCGGAGGCGAAGGCCCAGGCCGTCACGATCACCCCCATCGTCAAGAGCTCCGATGCCAGTTACGTCAAGGTGAACCTGGACTCGAAGGACGCCCGGTTCCAGCCGGGCGTGGACCGGAAGGGGCCTGCGATCCTCGCGGTCGAGGTCGTCCCAAACCCGGCCGCCGCATCACCGCCGGGAGCGCCCCCGACCACTCCGGCGGCCGGGGAGGGGTCACCGAAGCCCGCGGCCGGCGGGCCGGCCAGGCCTGCCGCGCTCCCTGTCGGGGGCCGGCCGGCGTCCACTGCGCCCAAGGGCTCCGCGGTGATCTTCGGCAACAGCGGGTTCATCCGAAACACCGGCATCGGGCTCGTCGGAAACCTCGACCTGTTCACGAGCACGGTGGCCTGGCTCACGCAGTCGGGCAACCTGGTCAGCATCGCGCCGCGGGTCTCGCCGTTCGATCCGTTCATTATCACCGGGCGGCAGGGGCGCGCCCTGTTCCTCGGCAGCGTGCTCGTCCTCCCGCTGGCCCTGCTGGTGTTCGGCGGGTGGATCTATTTCCGGAGGCGGGCGCTGTGAGCCCACGCGTCACCCTGGGGCTGGCGGCGATCCTGGCGCTGGTCGCCGCGTACATCTTTGCGGTGGACCGCCCCCGGGCCCAGCGGGCCGAGGAGGCCAGGCACCTGGTCCAGCTCGCGAAGGCGGACGTGGCCGCCGTGACGCTCGAGAGCCCCAAGGGACCCGTGGAGCTGACCCGCCGCGACGCGGCGCACTGGGAGGTCACCCGTCCCGTCCAGGCGCCGGCCGCGTCGTTCCCCGTCGGCGACCTGCTGGACGCCGTGACGGGCCTCGTGCCGCAGCGGACGGTGCGGGACACCGCCTCCGACCTGCCGGCCTACGGCCTCGACAAGCCGGCGGCCCGGATCACGCTCCGCACCCAGGCCGGCCGGACTGTGACGATCGAGATCGGCAAGCCCTCGCCGGTCGCAACCGCGCTGTACGCCCGGGTCGTCCCGGGCTCGGCGATCTACCTGGTGGACAGCTCGATCAAGGATGCCCTCTCCAAGTCGGCGGCCGACCTCCGCCAGCGGACGCTCGCCGACTTCGCCAACGCCGACGTGCAGACGGTCCGGATCGAATCGCCCAAAGGCCCGCTCGCCGTGGACCGCCTCGGCCCGGACCGGTGGCGGTTCGGGGGCGCGCATCCCTGGCCGGCGGACGACTTCAAGGTCTCGGACCTGTTCTTCCCGCTCACGACGTCTGAGGCCAAGGCGTTTCACGACGGGGTGACCGACCCGGCGCAGTACGGGCTGGATCGTCCCACCGTGACGATGGAGCTCGCGCTCAAAGGCCGTCCGGCTCCACTGCGCGTCCTCCTGACGCAGCGCGGGAAGGTTGAGTATGGGATGGTGGCCGGCACGCGGAACGTCCTGGAGCTGGATCCGTCGATCCAGGCCAAGCTCTCGCCGGATCCGATCACGCTTGTGAGCCAGCGCGTCCTCCCGTACAACGCCCAGAACCTTACCGCGGTCGTGTGGCGCCGGGGCGGGCGGACCCTCGAGATCCGCCGCCAGGGCCCCGGCTTCACGGGCGGCGGGCTGACCGACCGGGACATCTCAGACCTGTTCTCGTCGGTCAACATCCTGGACGCCGACAAGGTGGAGGCGCTGGGCGCACCGCCCTCCGGCGCGCCGGCCTTTGAGATCCAGACCGACGGCGCCGGTGACGCCCGCTTTCTGGTGGCGTTCCACCGGCAGCCCGATGGGAAATGGCTCGCGACCGACCGGGCGCTCGGCCTCGAGTACCGGCTGAGCGCGAACGCGCTGGACGGATTCCCCCAGCCGATCAAGTTGTTCCTCGGCCTGGCGCAGGCGAAGCCGCAAGCTGTGGCGCCGAAGCCGTCTGCACCGGCGCCTACCCCGAAGCCCGGCTCGCCGGTCCCAACGCGTCCGACATCTCCCCAGAGGTAGCACCTCCGCTCCGCGCCCGGCGCCCTGTCTTACAAATCTGGCCAGGGATGGGGACGGAGGCTTGCCAGACTTCAACCAATTTGGCGTCATCCTGACCGGCGGCAAGCAGGATGCTCCGGCGGCCGCGCCGAACTGCCCCGCAAACGTCGCACACGTCCCAGAGGTCGCAGCACCGGACGGAGATGACGTCTCGCGCTCACTACCGCGGCATCACGCTCTGGGTTGCGATGGCGCTGCTGCTCGCCCCGGCAGGCCGGGCTGCCCTCGCCGGATTCCCGCCGGACGCCTGGCCCGCGGTCCTGGCCCAGTCGAGGATCACCCTTCCCGTCGCTTCCGGGATCGAGTACCGTCACCTCAGCCTGACCACGTCCGAGGGTCCGCTCGAGATCCACCAGCTGCGCGTCGACCTCCACAACCCGACCGTGCAGCTCGGACTCGGGCTCGCGCGCGACCGGCTGATGAGCGACGATGAGCCGGTGTCCTCGATGGTCGTGCGGAGCGGCGCGATCGCCGGCATCAACGGCGACTACTTCGACATCCACGAGTCCGGGATACCCCTCAACATCGTCGTCAAGGACGGGCAGCTCCTCCGCAGCCCGTGGCGGTGGGTGGCGCTCGCGATCGGCAAGGACGGCAGCCCCCGGATCGTTCGGTACAGGTGGACGGGCAACGTCGTCCTGCCCGAGACGGGGGAGACCCGGCCCCTCGACGGTTACAACAGTGGCCTCTCGCCCGACGGGATCGTGGCGATCTCCGACATCAGGGGGTACGGAGCTCCTGTGCCCGAGTCAGCGGTTCGGCAGACGGTCGTCGAGCTGACCCCGGCCGGCCCGTCCCCCAAGGCGGATAACGCCGGCGGCCGCTACTTCATCAAGCAGGTGTGGCCGCAGCAGGCGTTCTATGCCCCGCTTCCCAAGGACGACGTTATCCTGGTCGGCCGCGGAGCGGGCGCGGACTGGCTCGTCCAGAAGATGATCGCGGGCGCCCTCGTCCAGGTCAACCTGACGACCGACCCGGACTGGCACGACGTCCAGCTCGCGATTGGCGGCGGCCCCGTGCTGGTCCAGAACGGCCAGCTCGTCGAGGACCCCGACGCCCCGGCGCCCCACGAGCACGACCATCGGAACCCCGTGATCGCCGTCGGGATCGGCCGCGACGGCAAGACCCTGACCTTCATTGAAGTGGACGGCCGGCGGCCGGCGTTGAGCATCGGGCTGACCCGGCCGCAGCTCGCGCAGTACATGCAGCGGATCGGTGCCTTCCAGGCGATGGCGTTCGACAGCGGGGGCTCCGCCACGATGGTCGTGCGCCTGCCGGGGCAGGCCGCGCCTGCTGTGGTGAACTCGCCGTCGGACGGCAAGGAGCGGCCGGTCGCCAACGCGCTGCTGATTTACAGCAACGCCGTGCCCGGGCCGCCTGCGCGGTTGCTCGTGAATGTGGGGCAGCCGCTCGAACTGTTCGGCGGCGCGCGCGTGCCGCTCTCGGTGATCGCCATCGACGCGCAGGGCAACCCCGTCCCCCTGACAGAGCCGATCCGGGCGTGGGGCCCGCCCGGGCTCGTGGCGGTCGGGGCGGACGGCACCGTCACCGCCGGCGGGGCCGCCGGTTTGGGCGTGGTCAGGATCCAGAGCGGGGCGGCTGCCGGCAC
>JAPVSX010000189.1:0-7915 GCA_047519495.1 Armatimonadota bacterium | reverse complement strand
GCCTCTTCGAGCTCGCCGGGGATCCCGAGGAAGAACTGCCGCATCAGAAAGACGCCGGTGACGTTGGCGGTCGTCGGCAGGATGAGCGCCTGGAAGGCGTCGAGCATGTGCGCCTCGGCGAAGATCAGGAACAGCGGGATCACCGTGACCTGGATGGGCACGAGCAGCATGGAGATGATCGTGTCGTAGATCAGACCCCGGCCGGGGAACGTAAACCGGGCGAGCGCGTACCCGGCCATCGCGTCGATCGCGACGACGATCGCGGTCGCGGCGACGGCGACGACGATACTGTTGAGCATCCAGCGGATGAACGCGTACTTGGCGAGGACCCGCTGAAAATTCTCCAGCGTGAAGGTCTGCGGGATCCAGTGAGGCGTGAACGAGAGGATCTGTCCTTCCGGCTTGAGCGACGTGGAGATCATCCACACGACCGGGGCGAGGGCGGCCACGACCCCGGCGATCTCCGCCGCGTGCGACAGGATCGTCACGCCCTGGCGGCGCAGCGTCCACCGCGCGCGGGGACGGGCCGGCGCGGCCGGCGCGACCACGCCCCCGGCGATCCCGCGGGCGCTCACGTCGAAACCTCCGACGGCAGCAGCCGCTGCTGGAGCCACGACATCGCCAGCAGCAGGGCGAACGTCACGTAGGCGATCGCCGATCCGTAGCCGAGCTTGAACGTCTGGAACGCCTGGAAGAACAGGTACTGGACGAGCGTGAGCGTCGCCGTGCCGGGCCCGCCGCCGGTCATCACGTACACCTGGTCGAACACCTGAAAAGTGTTGATGACGGTCAGCATGACCACGACGAACGTCGTCGGACGCAGGAGCGGGATGGTGATGTGCCACAGCACCTGCCAGACGCCCGCGCCGTCGATCCGGGCGGACTCCTCGAGCTGCGGCGGGATATCCTGCAGCCCGGCGAGGAAGATCACCATGTTGTACCCGACCGTCCACCACACCGTCGTGAGGGCGATCGCGGGCATCGCCGCCGCGTCGCTCGACAGCCACGGGATCGGCCCGAGGTGCACCTTCGTCAGGTAGTAGTTGAGGAGGCCGAAGTTGCTGTCGAGGATCCAGTTCCAGAGGATGCCGACGACCGCCGACATCATCGCGTACGGCGCGAAAATGAGCACGCGCGCCGCATCGCGGCCGGTGAGCGGCCGGTTCAGCAGCAGGGCGAGCGCGAACCCCAGGAGGATCAGCGCGGGCGCCGTCAGGAGGAGAAAGTAGAACGTGTTCTTGACCGACGTGTAGAACAGCGGGTCGCGGGCGAGCGCGCGGTAGTTGGCAAGGCCGACGAACCGCGGGGAGCCGACGATGCTCCACGACGTGAAGCTCGTCAGGAACCCGCCGACGACCGGGCCGAACCGGAACAGGACGAAGACGGTGAGATAGGGCAGCAGGAACAGGTACGGCGTCAGCGGCGCCCCGCCGCGGAGGCGGCGCCCGTGCGCGCGCGCCGGGAGCACCTGCATCGTCAACGGGGCGGCGCCGGAGGACCACGGCCCTCCGGCGCCGCGTCACATGCGCCGGCTAGGGCGCCGCGAGGATGGCGTTGATCCGAGCCCGCAGCTCCTGCGTCACCTGGGCGACGGGCTGATTCCTTACGAGGACCGCCTGGGCGGCGACGACGATCGGGCTGGGCGCCGCGGCCGAGTAGAGCTCGGCCGACTGCTTGACGTCGGGCAGCATCACTTCGTACGGTTGCATTTCGAGGAATCCCCGGCGCCCCGCGAGCGCGCGGAACGCGGTGGAGGTGCGGACGGACAACAGCGCCGGCAGGTTCCCGGACAGCGCCCACTCCTGCGAGTGGCGGACCAGCCACGTCGCGAGGATCACCGCGGCCTGCTGGCGCGCCTTATTGCTCTGCTTGGGGATCGTGAACAGGTGTCCGCTGCCCCACGCCGCGGGCGCCGCGAAGACGCGCGGGAACGTGGTGGTGTCCCAGCGGAGCCCGCTGACCTTCTGGAGCCCCGGAATCTCCCACGGACCGTCGATCAGCATCGCCACGTGCTTCGTGACGAAGTCCTGATACGGGCTGGTCTCCCCCACGGGCACGACGTGATCCTTGAAGACAAGATCCTGCAGCCACTGCCACGCCGCGGTGCCCTTCGCGTCGCTGAAGACCGCGCGCGTGTAGTCTGGCGACAGCAGCGGATCGCCCTGCTGGGCGAGCAGCGCGTACCACATGTAGAAGCCGTGGTGGTTGTTCATCATCCCGACGCCGTACTGCTTGATCGTCTTGGGATCGAACCCGGGATCGTCGGGATGGCGGCCGGCGCCGTCGATCGTCAGCTGCTTCGCCGCGGCGACGAAGTCCGCCCCGGTCGTCGGCAGCTTCTTGGGATCCAGCCCCGCCTGCGTCCACATGTCCAGGTTGACATACACGGCGTGCATGTGCATGTCGATCGGGATCGCGTACTGCGTCCCCTGATAGAACGTCCCCTTCCAGGCGACGTCCATGAAGTCCGACGCCTTGAACCCCGCGCCCGCGATCATGTCGCCCATCGGCTCCAGGGTGCCGAGCGTCGAGAACTGGGCGATGTCCTGGGAATGCATCGCCATCAGGTCGGGCGGCTGCCCGGCCCGCACCGCGGTCAGGAACTTGTCGAACAGCGGCGTCCACTGCAGCGTCGTGAGGGTCACGTTGATCTCGGGGTGTTCCTTGTTGAACTGGTCCACCATCTGATGCATCACGTCGCCGTCGGGCCCGGTCCAGCCGCCCCAGAACACGAGGTCCATCGGCGCCGCAGCCCTGGCCGGCGGCAAGGCCGGTACGGCCGCCACCCCAACAAGCAAGAGACACAGGATGAGACACCACCGCCGTCGCATCGGCTGCCCTCCTCAGTGTGCCGGAACGGGTCAGCCACGCCCGCACCACGCGAAGCCCGACCGGCACTGTCATGACTACAGAAGTTCTGGTGCGCTCACAAAATAACTCTCCCCTGGCCGCTTGCGCCATCAGGCGCAGACCCGATTCCCCTCTGGACTTCGTGTTCCGGGACGGCGGAGAGGACTCCTCCACGGCGCGCAAGAAGGTGGCCGCGTGCCGGTGACGCGCTGGGAAGACCGCATCCCGCGATGGGACGACGCGGGCCGGGCCGGCGAGGTCGTCGGCCACCACCCGAAGGTCACCCACGGGCCGCTCGCGGTGGGACTGTGGGCGGCCCCGGCCGTGGCTCCGGTGCTCGGCGACGTCGGACCGGACGCGCGCGACCTCCTCGTCTCATGTTGGGATGCCTGCTTTGAAGGCGGCGTGTACCGCTTCCCCGGGCTGACGGCTGCCCTCGACGTGCGCGGACCCGGTGAACGCGTCGCCGATGTCTTCGGGACCGCGGAGCCCGCGCCGGGGCTCGTCGGGGCGGGGCTGCTCAGCGTCAGCCGCGGCCATCCCGAGATCCTCCTGTTCCGGGAAGGCGGAGCGGCGTCGCCGGTCCCCCTCGGGATCCGGATCGAGTGGGTGCGGGGGCCCGAGACGCTGCACGTCGTCAGGGTGTGCGATCTCGATGGCGACGGGGGGTGGGATCTCCTGATCGGCACGGATGATTGGACGGACTACTGGCCGGATGGGCGCGAGTGGAACGATCCGGCGTACCGCCCATACGGTCCGGACGGCGCGTGGCGAGGCGGACCGCTGCGCGGCCACGTGTACTTCGCCCACAACGACGGCGCGGCAGGACGCCCGCGCTTCGAGCCGGCCGTGCCGCTCACGTGCGGCGGCCGGCCGCTGGAAGTGTACGGAACGGCCGCGCCCGCGTGGGGAGACTTCCTGGGGCGCGGAGCGCCCGACCTGGTCTGCGGGGATTTCCTCGACCGCCTGTGGTTCTTCCGCCATCGCGGCGGCCTCGCGTTCGATCCGCCCGCCCCCGTCCTCGGTCCGGACGGCCGTGCGCTCACGCTTCCGCAGAACATCCACGTCCCGGTGGCCGTGACGCCCCCCGCCCTCCCGGGCGCACGCTCCGGGCGCCCTCCCGCCTTACTCGTCGGCGCGGAAGACGGGCTGGTGCAGCGCCTCGACCCGCGTGCAGGCGCGGCGGGCGTGCCGGCGTATGCCGCGCCCCACCCCGTCCGTCAGCCGCAGCCGCGGCTCCACCCCGGGATCCTCCCGGTTCCAACCGTCTGCGACTGGCTGGGTGAGGGCGGGCTCGACCTCATCGTCGGCACGGGGGGTGGCTGGCTGCTCTGGTATCCCGACTTCGGCGGCGATCCCGTGAGGCGATACGGCGAGCCGGTGACGCTGCGGACCGCCTCCGGCCCGATCCGGGTGCAGGCCGGGGCCGGCGGGTCGATCCAGGGTCCGTCCGAGGCGAAGTGGGGCTACCTGTGCCCCGCCGCGGCGGACTGGGACGGCGACGGCCGGCTGGAGGTGCTGGCGAGCGACGTGATGGGGCGCCATCTGCTGTTCGCGCGCACGACGGACCCTGAGGTCCTGGAGCCGCCACGCGAGCTCCGATACGGTGGTGCGCCGCTGCGCACGGCCTGGCGGGTACGCCCCGCGGTCACGGACTGGGGGAGCGACACCGGGCGCCGATGGTACGTATGCGTGGACGCCGACGGGTTGCTGGCCGACTTCGCCCAGGCGGACTGGGACGTCCTCGAGCACAAGCGCCGGCTCCGGTACGCGGACGGCGCCCCGATCGCGTTTACGGAGGACCACGGCGGCGGGCTCGGGCGTGTGAAGCTCGGCGTCTGCGACTGGACCGGCTCAGGACTGGGCGACCTCCTGGTGGGCACGCACGCGCGCGCGTCGCTGCCGCCCGGACCGGCCGGCGCACCCCGCCACACCCACGGACAGGCGACCGTCCTGGTACTGGAGAACGTGGGGGCGCCCGGAGACCCCGCCTTTGCGCGGCCGCGGCAGCTCCGCTACCGCGGGACGCCGCTGCGGTACGGGATGCACGCGTGCGCTCCCGCGCCTGTGGATTGGTTCGGGCGAGGCAGGCCGGATCTCGTGGTGGGCGCGGAGAGCGGCACCCTGTTCCTGCTGAGGCGCGAGTGGCTGACGTGGTGAGCCGGCGCCGCGTCCTCGATGGCCCGGCAAGAGGACAGTGTCGCTCAGTCACCCACGCCCCTCAGGGAGAGGTCCCGCGCCCGGTGGCACCTCACGAAGTGGCCGGGGGCAACCGCCTCGAGATTCGGGCGCTCGGTCCGGCACACGGGGACGGCGTAGGGGCACCGCGGATGGAAGTAGCAGCCCGACGGCGGGTGGGCCGGATCGGCCACCTCGCCTTCGAGGACGATGCGCTGGGCGCGGAGCCGAGGGTCGGGCTTTGGAACCGCGGAGAGCAGGGCCTCGGTGTACGGGTGCTTGGGTGCGGTGAAGATGGGCTCGGTCGGCGCCACCTCGACAATCTGTCCCACGTACATTACGGCGACCCGGTCGCTCACGTGCTTGACTACGGAGAGGTCGTGTGCGACGAAAAGATAGGTCAGCCCGAGCTGAGCCTGGAGGTCCAGCATCAAGTTCAGGATCTGGGCCTGCACCGACACGTCGAGGGCGGAGACCGGCTCGTCGGCCACGACCAGGCTGGGGTTGAGCGCGAGGGCGCGGGCAATCCCGACGCGCTGGCGCTGCCCGCCGCTGAACGCGTGGGGGAAGCGGCGCATGTACTCAGGCCGGAGCCCGACGAGGCGGAGCAGCTCCGCCACCTGATCTACCCGCTCACGCCGGCGCTTCATTCCGTTGACCAGAAGCGGCTCGCCCACGATGTCGAGGAGCGTCTTCCGAGGGTTCAGCGACGAGAACGGATCCTGGAAGATCATCTGCATCTGGCGCCGGAGCGGTCGGAGCCGCCTCCTCGAAAGCCGGGCGACGTCAACCACCGTGTCCTCGTCAGTGTGAAAGAGGATCCGGCCCTCGGTCGGCGAGAGCGCCCTGAGGATGCAGCGGGCTGTCGTCGTCTTGCCACACCCGCTCTCGCCAACCAGCGAGAGCGTTTCGCCCCGGTCGATGGAGAAGCTCACATCGTCGACGGCCCGCACCTGACCGATGACCTTCCGTAAAAACCCCTTGCGGATCGGGAAGTACTTCCGCAGGCCGCTGATGTCGAGGAGGCGGGCCGGCGCCCGATTGGCCGCCATCATCGGGCCGCCTCGTAGAGGAAGCAGCTCGCCGCGTGCCCTTCACCCACCACGCGGGGGCCCGGCTCGCTCCGATCGCAGGTGCCCGGCATGAAATCGGGGCAGCGGGGATGGAACGGGCAGCCGGGCGGCCGGTTGTACGGGTGCGGAACCGAGCCGGCGATCGTCGGGAGTTTCATGCGCACGGCCGCGCGGATCGACGGGATGGACCGCAGCAGCGCCCGGGTGTAGGGATGCTTCGGCGCGTGGAAGATCGCGTCGACGGGCCCGCGCTCCGCCACGCGCCCGAGGTACATGACGACCACCTCGTCGCACATCTCGGCCACCACGCCGAGGTTGTGCGTGATGAGGACGATCGCCATCCCTTCCTGCGCCTGGAGGTGACGCAGGAGGTCGAGGATCTGGGCCTGGGTCGTCACGTCAAGCGCCGTCGTCGGCTCGTCGGCAATGAGGACCCGGGGGCGGCACGAGAGCGCCATCGCGATCATGGCGCGCTGGCGCAGCCCTCCGCTCAACTGGAAAGCGTACTCGTCGATCCGCCGCTCCGGCTTGGGGATGCCGACGAGGCGCAGCATCTCGATCGCTCGCTCACGTCCCGCCGCCTTATCGGCGCCGGTATGGACTCGGATCGTCTCTACCATCTGATTGCCGATCGTGTGCACCGGGCTGAAGGACGTCATCGGCTCCTGGAACACGAGGCCGATGTCGCCTCCCCGGATGTGCCGCATCTCTGGGCCGGTCGGGTCGAGCTTCACGAGGTCGACCGCGGTCACGCCGCCGTTGCCTCCATGCGGCCTGCCTGCACCCGGATAGGGCGCCCCGCCAGGGGAGGACAGGCCGCCCTCGCGCCGGAGGCGGATTTCGCCGCCCACGATGCGGCCGGGGCGCTCGACGATCCTCAAAATTGACTTGGCCGTCACGCTCTTGCCGCAGCCGCTCTCGCCGACAATCCCAAGCGTCCGACCCGGGTGAACCTCGAAGCTCGCGCCGTCCACCGCCTTGACCGTGCCCTCGTCCGGGAAAAAGTAGGTCCGGAGCTCCCGGACCTCCAGGATGGGCTTCCCGTCTGCGGCCATCAGTGCCCGTAGGGATCGGCGGCGTCGCGGAGGCCGTCGCCCATGAAGTTGAAGGCGAGGATGACCACGATCACCGGGATCGCGGGAATGAGGAGCCACGGCGAGATGGCGAGGGCCTGGACGTTCTGGGCCTGCTGGAGCAGCACGCCCCAGCTGACGGCGGGGGGCCGGAGGCCGAGCCCCAGGAACGAGAGCGAGGTCTCGCTGATGATCATGGCGGGGAGAGCCAGCGTGGTCGCGGCGATGATGTGGCTCGAGAACGACGGAACCATGTGACTCAGGATGATGCGCGCCCGGCTGCTCCCGGCAAGCTCGGCGGCCATGACGAACTCCTCCTCCCGAAGCGAGAGGAAGCGGCCGCGCACCACGCGCGCCAGCTCCGTCCAGCCGATCAGCGAGATGATGAGCGTGATCGCGAAGTAGACCTGGACGACCGTCCAGCTGTTCGGCAGCGCCGCCGCGAGCCCCAGCCAGAGGGGGATCGTCGGGATCGACCGGAGGATCTCGATCACCCGCTGAATGACCGTGTCGACGACACCGCCGTAGAATCCCGAGATGCCGCCGAGGAGGACGCCGAGCACAAGCGAAATCGTGACGCCAACGAGGCCGATGGTCAGGGACGTGCGGGTGGCGTACATGAGCCGCGACCAGAGGTCCCGTCCTTGCTCGTCCGTGCCGAGCACGAACAGCGTCTCCTCCGCGTTCGCCCCACCCACCCCGAGGAGGTGCCGGTCGGCCGGGATCAGGCCGAAGAGTCGG
>JAPVSX010000188.1:0-4037 GCA_047519495.1 Armatimonadota bacterium | reverse complement strand
TCGACCGGGACGCCGGCTCCCTCCAGGCCGTTCCGGATCTGACGGATCAGCCACTCCTCTTTGGTGCCCTGCAGGATATGGTAATCCTCGATGTACTGCCCGTACGGCTCCAGGTCGTGGTAGTGCTTTGCGCGGGCGCTCTCGTACGTCTCGCGGAACACGTAGAATTCGAGCTCGGAGGCGACCATCGGGAGAACGCCGCGCTCGTGGGCTCGTTCCACCTGCCGGCGGAGGATCTGGCGCGGCGACTCCGGGACCGGCTCGCCGGCCTCGTCGACGACGTCGCAGAGCACGAGCGCGGTCCGCTCGAGCCACGGCAGCCGGCGCAGCGTCTCGAAGTCCGGCACGAGCCGGACGTCCTGGTACCCGGTCTCCCAGCTCGTCAGCCGGTACCCGGGCAGCGGCTCCATCTCGACATCGCACCCGAGCAGGTAGCTGCACGCGTGCGCGCCGTCCCGCGCCACCTCCTCGACGAAGAACCGGCCGGTCACGCGCTTCCCCATCAGGCGCCCCTGCATGTCCACCATCGCGGCGATGACGGTGTCGATCTCGCCGGAGGCGACCTGCGACCGGAGGTCCTCGAGCGTGAGCCGGCCTGCCGCGGCCTGGGTCATACCGTCTCTGCCTCCCTTTCTGACCACCCCAACACATTGCGGTGGCGCGCATCAGGACGTGTCGGACCGGAGAGTAACTTCACCCTCTACCGCGTGCGCCCTGCGCCGCGCCCCGCGCGCTCCAGCCGCGCGCCGGGCTGGGAGGAGCCGCGTAAGGGACGCGGCGCCCTGGGGCGAGACGATTTGACATCGTACCGCGCTCTTCGTGTAGGATGGGCGTACATGGATTCGCACACGACGGCCCGGCCAACCGACAAAGTCATGACCGCGGCGGACGCGGTCGCCCGCTTCGTCCGCCCCGGTTCTGTCCTGGGCATGGGCGGGCAGAACGTCGGCCGGTGTCCGATGGCGCTCACCCACGAGATTATCCGGCAGCGCATCGGCGGGCTGACCATCGTCGGCTGCAACCTCTCGATCGCCATGGACCAGCTCGTCGGCGCGGGCCTCGTCGTGCGGACGATCTGCGGCTCGGGCAACTTGGAACGGTTCGGGACGACGTTCTGCTGGCGGCGGGGGATCGAGCAGGGGACGCTCGAGGTCGAGGACTACAGCCACCTGGCGATGGTGAGCCGGTTCCTGGCCGGCGAGATGGGCGTTCCGTTCATGCCGACGCGCAGCCTGCTCGGATCGGATCTGCTGCGCCCACCGGAGCGATTCGTCGCGCCCCCGGCGGGACTGCAATCCCCAGAGATCAGGTCCGCTGGGATCGACCCATCCCCACGAGCCTATTCCGCGGGCATCACCACGGCTGCCAAGTGCTCAGAGCTTGCCCGCCGCCCCATCGTGATCGGCAACCCGTGGGCTCCGGGAGAGCCGGTTGTGCTGGTGCCCGCCCTCGAGCCGGACGTAAGCCTCGTGCATGTGCAGCGGGCGGATCCGATGGGGAACCTCGTGATCGAAGGGTTTGCGACCCACGAACCTGAGATGATCCGCGCGTCGCGGCACGTGATCGCGAGCTGCGAGGAGCTGATCACGACCGATGAGATCCGCGCCCACCCCGAGCAGACGACCATTCCTTTCGTGCACGTGAGCGCGGTGGTCGTGCAGCCCTACGGCGCCTATCCGACGTCCACGTACCGCTACTACGACTTTGACGCTGCCCACGTGTCCGCATACCAGGCGGCCGCCCGGGCGGGCCCCGAGGCGGTGACGGAGTATCTCGAGGCCCACGTTGGGGGATGCGCCAGCTTCGAGGCGTATCTCGGCCGCGCCGCCGGACGGGAGCGGCTGAACGCCCTCACGCAGGCGATGCAGAGGCTGATATGATGGCAGCGTCCCGCGCCGCCAGGCCACACGCCGGAGTGCCGCAGTGACCGCCCGCGAGGCGGCACCCCGGGGGGCGAATGGACGCCGCGGGCGTCCCGATGCCGGCTACTCGCGGCAGGAACTGATGGTGATCGAGGCGGCCCGGCACGTCCGCGACGGCGACGTCGTGTTCGTCGGGACGGGCCTCCCGCTGCTGGCGACAACGCTGGCCCAGCGCACGCACGCACCCAACGTAGTGTGCGTGATCGAGAGCGGCGTCATCGCGCCGATTGTTCGCCCGACCCCGGTCTCGGTCTCCGACCCGAAGGTGATGCACCGCGCCGTCCGGCTCGGGACGCTGCGGGAGGTTCTTGGGTGCCTGCTGCAGCGCGGGCTCGTTGATCTGGGCTTCATCGGCGGCGCGCAGATCGACCGGTTCGGGAACATCAACTCGACGATGATCGGCCTGTCCCCGGCAGGGGGGATGCCCGGGGCGATGCGCCGGCGGCTGCCGGGGAGCGGGGGCGGGAACGACATGGCGTCCCACTGCCGAAGGCTGCTGATCATCACGCGCCACGAGCGGCGGCGCTTCCCCGAGCGGTGCGACTACGTTACGAGCCCGGGGTTCCTCGATGGCCCGGGCGCCCGGGGGCGCGCCGGGCTGAATCCGGAGTTCGGGGTGACGGTCATCACCGACCTCGCGGTGCTCGAGAACGATCCCGCGACCTGCGCGCTGCGCATCGTGAAGCTCATGCCCGGGATCACGGTCGAAGCCGTGCGGGCGGAGACGGGGTTCCGGCCCGACGCCGCCCCGGACGCGGGCGCCGTGACGCCGCCTGCGTCCGCGGAACTGCACGTGCTCCGGGACGAGGTGGATCCGGCCCGCGTGTATCTGAAGGAAGAAGAGCCCACGCCGGGCTGGGGGAGGTAACCTGCATGGAGGGCGCAGCCGGGGAGCGCGGCCGCGAGCCGTTTCACTGGCGGACGGCGATCAGCTACAAGACCAAGGATCGCATCGTCGTCCGCGGCTACGACCTGAACGAGTTGACCGGCAACCTGACCTTTGCCGAGATGGCGTACCTGGTCTGGCGGGGGGAGCTGCCGCCGGCCGCGCACGGCCGGATGCTCGACGCGCTCCTGGTCAGCATGGCCGAGCATGCGTTCTCGCCCTCGTCGGCCGCGAGCCGCTTCGTGGCCTCCGGCGGCGTGCCGCTGCACGTGGGCGTCGCCGGGGGGATGCTGGCGATCGGATCGCTCCACGGCACGGCGGACCGGCCGGCCAAACTGTTCCGCGACGCCGTGTCCCGTATGGAGCGCGACCGCCTCTCGATGGACGAGGTCGCCCGCGCCGTCGCCCAAGACGCCCGCCGGGCGGGAGAGCGGCTCCCCGGGTTCCACCACCCGCAGCACATCCGCGACCCCCGCACCGCCCGGCTCCTGGAGCTTGCCGATCGCTGGAACGTATCGGGGGCCCACGTCGCGATGGCCCGCGCGATCGAGGCCGCGACGGAGGAGTTCTGGGGCCGCCGGATCTACCTGAACGGCCCGGGCGCCGTCGGCGCGATCTGCCTGGACATGGGGTTCGACACCGAGCTCATCAAGGGCGTCTTCCTGCTGTCACGGACGGTCTCCCTGGTCGCGCACACGTATGAAGAGGCTCACCGCGAGAAGGGCTGGCGGGGCTCGGCCAACGCCTCGATCGTCCAGCCGCTCGACCTGTCCCTGCAGCGGCCCGAGTTCTACGACGGGCCGCCGGACCGCACGCTCCCACGGGACCGGCGGGGAGGCGCCTGAGACCCCGGCCGCGCTGATCTTGGCCAAGACGCCCGCCGGCCGGAGGTTCGCCGGCCCCGCGCGGGGCTGAGCTGCACACAGGGCAAGAGCATTTGGATATTGGATGTCTCTTTTCGGAGGGGCATGCTCGCGCCGGCCCGCTCCGATACGCCAATTTTCACACGATGTTTATGCTTGCTTTATCCAGCCATCACGAGGCGCCCCGAGCGGCGTATGATCGGCGCATGGCCAAGGAGGGATTTCCCGCGCTCCAAGATAACAAGTCGCGGTAGCGGATCCGGCACGGGTTCCCTTCCTCCCATCGATCCCCTACCGACACTCTACGGGCTCAGGCACACGACATCACATGCTCTGGCGATGGAGGTGGATGATGGCGTTGGTCAG
>JAPVSX010000187.1:0-5027 GCA_047519495.1 Armatimonadota bacterium | reverse complement strand
TCCGCCCGCCCTCGGGTCCAAGCGCTGGTGAGAGCCGCTACCGCTCCGCTGACCGGTACGGCACGTAGTCGGGGAACCACATCATGGAGTCGACGGCCTCCTTTATCTCCTCCTCGCGGATCGCGCGTCCCACGCCGCAGTCGCGGGCCTGGCACACGAGCCGCTCGGCGATGAGCCGAGACACCTTGCGCAGCTCCGCCTGGTTCGGATACAGGGAGCCCTGCTCCAGCCGCTCGTCGCTCACGCTGTCGGCGCAGGCCTCCGCGGCCACCAGGAACATCTCGTCGGTGATCTCGCGGGCCTGGGCCACGATGGCCCCCAGCCCGATGCCGGGGAAGCAGAACGCGTTGTTGGCCTGCCCGATGATGCGGGCCCGGCCCTCGTGGACGACCGGGTCGAAGGGGCTCCCGGTGGCCACGATGGCCCGGCCGTCGGACCAGGCGATGATGTCCGCCGGCACGGCCTCGGTCTTGGACGTCGGGTTGGACAGCGGGAATACCACGGGCGTCTTCACGTGCTTGGCCATCTCCCGGATGGCGCCCTCGGTGAAGGCCCCCGGGGTCCCGCTGGTGCCGATCAGCATGGTCGGCTTCACGTGGCGGATGACCGTCTCCAGGCTGTAGCGCTCGGCCTTCTCGAAGCCGTAGTGCTCCCTCTCGCGCGGCGTGAGCGCGAACTCCTTCTTGTCGTCGTCGAGGGGTTCCCGTCCCAGGAACGTGAGGCCGTTGGAGTCGAGCTGCACCAGCGCTCTCTTGATCTCCTCCTCCGGCACGCCCTCGCGCTTCATGGCCGCCCTGACCAGCCGGGCGATCCCGATCCCAGCGGCACCGGCACCGAGGAACACGATCCGCTGCGCGCCCATCGGCTCGCCCAGGACACGCAGGGCCGCGAAGATGCCACCGAGCACCACCGCCGCCGTCCCCTGGATGTCGTCGTTGAAGCTAGTGATGCGGTGGCGGTACCGGTCGAGCAGCCGGATCGCGTTGTGCTGCTTGAAGTCCTCCCACTGCAGCAGCGCGTGGGGGAACACCTCGAGGACGCCCTCCACGAAGGCCTCGACGAACTCGTCGTAGCGCTCGCCGCGGAGGCGGGGCTGCCGCCACCCAAGGTAGTAGGGGTCGGCCCGGAGCTGCTCGTTGTCGGTGCCGACATCGAGCGACACGGGCAGCGTGAGGGCCGGGTAGATGCCGGCGCCGCCCGTGTACAGCGCGAGCTTCCCCACCGGGATGCCCATGCCGCCGGCTCCCTGGTCGCCCAGGCCCAGGATCCGCTCGTTGTCGGTGACCACGATCAGCCGGACGTCCTCGTGGCGGGCGTTGCGGAGCAGCTCGGGGATGCGGTCGATGTCGTCGGGCGTGAGCCACAGACCCCGGGGCCGCCGCAGGATGTGGCTGTACTCCTGGCAGGCCCGGCCCACGACCGGCGTGTAGACGATCGGCATGAACTCTTCGAGGTTCTCAACGAGAACCCGGTAGAACAGGGTCTCGTTCCGGTCCTGAAGGGCCGCGAGCCCGATGAACTGCTCCAGGGGGTCTCCCTTCCGACGGATCTTCTCGACCTCCAGCACGGCCTGCTCTTCGATGGTCAGCACGCGGGTGGGGAGCAGCCCGTGCAGGTTGAACAGGTCACGCTCGGTGTCGGTAAAGGCGGTGTCCTTGTTCAGGAGCGGGTTCTCGAGCAGCTCGACGCCCCTGAAGGGCACCGCTGCGGGCCGGCCGAGGCGCAGAGCCTGGATCCACTCGTGCTCGAGCGCACGCTCGTGTTCGTCCGTGATCGTCGTCATCGCATCGCCACCTCCTTGGCGGGCAGCTTCGAGAGCTCGTCGACGACCTCCCCGAGGATGTGCTTGGCGTCGCCGAAGAGCATCTGGGTCTTGTCCAGGTAGAACAGTTCGTTGTCCACCCCGGCGAACCCGGAGCGCATGGATCGCTTCACCACGATCACCGACTGGGCCCTGTCGGCGTCGAGGATCGGCATGCCGTAGATGGGGCTCGATGTATCGGTCCGGGCGGCCGGGTTCACGACGTCGTTGGCGCCCACGACGAGCACCACCTCGGCCTGCGGGAACTCGGCGTTGATCTGGTCCAGGTCGAACAGCTGGTCGTACGGGACGTCGGCCTCGGCCAGCAGGACGTTCATGTGACCGGGCATCCGGCCGGCCACCGGGTGGATGGCGAACTTGACGTCGATGCCCCGCTTCAGCAGCAGGTCCGACAGCTCGCGGACCTTGTGCTGCGCCTGGGCGGCGGCCATGCCGTAGCCGGGGACGACGATCACGAGGCGCGAGGCGTCCAGGATCATCGCGGTCTCCTCAGGGCTCATGCTGCGGACCGGCCGCTCGTCGCTCCTTCCCATGGCCACCTCTGCGCCGAACCCGCCGAACAAGACGTTGGTGAAGGACCGGTTCATGGCCCGGCACATGATGATCGACAGCAGGAGGCCGGAGGATCCGTCCAGGGCGCCGGCGATGATCAGCAGCTCGTTGTCGAGCACGAAGCCCATCATCGCCGCGGACAGGCCGGCGTAGCTGTTCAGCAGCGAGATGACGGTCGGCATGTCGGCGCCGCCGATCCGGATGACCAGCATCACGCCGAACACCAGCGAGAGGGCGATCAGCAGGGGGAACAACGCAGCTCGGCCGGGGTCCGTCACCAGGACGCCCACGATCACGATGGCCGCGCCGAGGATCGCCAGGTTCACGAGGTTCTGGCCCTTGTAGATCCAGGGCCGGTCCCGCACGAGACCCTGGAGCTTCCCCGCGGCGATCAGGCTCCCGGTGAAGGTGAGGAACCCGAGCAACACCTCGAGGCCCAGGGCGACCATCGTGGTCTTCGAGATGTTCGGCTTCTGCAAGTAGTACTCGGCCGTGCCGACCAGCCCGGCGGCCAGTGCGCCGAACGCGTGGGACAGCGCGGTCCGCTGGGGCACGGCGGTCATCGGCACCAGCAAGCCGAGGGGGACGCCCACCGCGGAGCCGAGGAACAGCGCGATGAGGATCCACTGGTACTCGACGATGTCCGCCTTGAGCAGGGTCGCGACGATGGCGACGGCCATGCCGATCTCGCCGGCCTGCACCCCCCGGCGGGCCGTGGTGGGGTGGGAGAGCCACTTGAGCGCCAGCACGAAGCACGCGGCCGAGAACAGGTAGGCGAGCGAGATGAAGGTGCCCCTCATCGCGAGGCCTCCTGCTTCCGCAGCGGCTCCCGCCGGCGGAACATCTTCAGCATCCGGTCGGTGATCAGGAACCCGCTCACGACGTTCGTCGTGGAGGCGAACACGGCGACCGATCCCAGGATGGTGGCCATCGTGTCGTCGTGGGCCCCGGCCAGGATCAGCGACCCGACCAGCGAGATCGCCGACAGAGCGTTCGTCAGGGACATCAGGGGGGTGTGGAGGAGGCCCGGGACGCGCGTGATGACCTGGTACCCGAGGAACGACGCCAGGACGAAGATGTACAGGCCGACCTCAAGCTTCATGCTGAGCCTCCGGGCGGCCGAGCTCCGCGAGCGACTCCCGGACCCGCTTGTGCACGATCTCGCCCGCGCGCGCGACGAGCGTGCCCTTCACGATCTCGTCCTCCAGATCGAGCTGGAGCTTCCCGTCCCTCACCAGGTGCAGTAGGAACGCCGTCACGTTCTTCGCATACATCAGGCTCGCTTCGTAGGGGACGGTCGACGGGAGGTTCGTGGGCCCGAGGATCGTGACGCCGTTCTCGGTCACCACTCGGCGGTTGGGGCGGGTCAGCTCGCAGTTGCCGCCGCGCTCGGCCGCGCAGTCGATGATCACCGATCCGTAGGGCATCCCCTTGATCGCCTGCTCGGTGATGAGGACGGGGGCCGGCTTGCCCGGGATCAGCGCCGTGGTGATGGCGACGTCCACGCCGGCCACGACGTGGGCAATGAGATCTTGCTGCCGCCGGTAGAACTCGGGGCCCAGCTCCCTCGCGTACCCGCTCGCGTCCTCGGCGTCCCCGGGGGCCAGCGGGAGCAGGACGGCCCGGGCGCCCAAGCTCTCGATGTCCTCCTGGGCGGCCGGCCGGACGTCGTAGGCCTGCACGACGGCGCCGAGGCGTCGGGCCGTGGCGATGGCCGTCAGCCCGGCGACGCCCGCGCCGATCACGAACACCTGGGCCGGCGGCACCGTCCCCGCCGCGGTCGTCAGCATGGGGAACATCTTCTGAAGCCGATCCGCGGCGAGCAGGACCGCCTTGTAGCCGACCACGGTGGCCTGCGACGACAGGGCGTCCATGCTCTGCGCCCGCGAGATGCGGGGCATGAAGTCCATGGCGAAGGCCGTCACCTCGTGCTGGGCCGCCTGGAGGACGCCCACGGGACATACGAGCGGGTCGGCGAAGCCGATGATCACCTGGTCCTTCCGCATGTGCTCCAGGTCGTCCCGGCCGGCCTCGGGGTTTGCGCCGCACGTGCGCACCTGCACGACGATGTCGGCCCCGAACACATCGGCCCGGGGACCGATGCTCGCCCCGTGCTCCCGGTACGCCCCGTCGGGGAAGCCGGCGCGGAGCCCGGCGTCCGTCTCCAGCAATACGTCCATCCCCGCCTTGGCCAGGGCCGGAACCACCGCCGGGACCAGAGCCACCCGGGCCTCTCCCGGGAACGTCTCCCGGGGCACGCCCACGAGGAGTCGCTCGTCGCCCACGCCCCAAGGCTCGCAGACGGTGCGAGGGGTGCTCACTGCCGCTCGGCCCAGCTTGCCGGGGCCCTTCGGCCGGGATGGACGGCCGTCTCCTCCAGTCTCCCGCCTCGTCCCGTACCCTGGGGCGGTGCCCCCGCCCTCCGTGACCCGGCCGCGTCGGCGCGCCGGCGGAGTCCCGGCCGCCCTCGCGCTGCTGGCTGCGCTGCTCGCCGGGAGTTGCTCGTCGGTCCATGGGTTCCCGGGTCCGCACGCAGCGGTTGACGCCTACCGGGGCCTCGGGACGTGGCTCGATGTCTACGACCGAGCCGAGTGGGCCGATCCCGCCGGCACCGTGGCGGCGATGAAGGCCCGGGGCGTGCGGACCCTGTTCC
>JAPVSX010000186.1:0-6975 GCA_047519495.1 Armatimonadota bacterium | reverse complement strand
TGCAGCACGGGGACGCGCGGGAGGGCCTTCGAGGCCGGCTCCGGACGCTCGGCGACCTCGAGCGCCTCACCGGCCGGCTCGCGCACGAGGCCGGCGGCCCGCGCGACCTCGCCGCGCTCCGCGACACTCTCGAGGCTCTCCCCGCGGTCCTCCCCTGCCTCGAGGGACTGGCCGCGGCTGCGATCCGGGGGCTTACGCCGGCGCTCACGCCGCCTCCGGGCCTCGCGGACCTGCTGCGCCGCGCCCTGGCCGATACTGTGCCGCCCTCCCCCAAGGACGGCGGCCTCATCCGGGCCGGCTTCGATCCCGCGCTCGACGAGCTACGGGCAGGCGCGCAAGGCGCGAAGGAATGGATGGCCGACCTGGAAGCCGCGGAGCGGACGCGGACCGGGATTAAGAGCCTCAAGGTCGGCTACAACCAGGTGATGGGCTACTACATCGAGGTGAGCAAGGCCAACGCCCGTCTCGTGCCCTCTGACTTCATCCGGAAGGGAACGCTGGTCGGGGCTGAACGCTACATCACGGCGGAGATGAAAGAGCAGGAGGCGCTCATCCTCACCGCTCAGGAGCGCATCAACGCCAGGGAATACGAGGTGTTCTGCACGCTGCGAGAGACGGTGCGGGCGCAGACGGCGGCGCTGCAGACGTGTGCCCGGGCGCTCGCCGAACTCGACGTCTTCGCGGCGCTCGCGGAGGGAGCGGTCCGGCACGCGTACGTTCGCCCCACGCTCACGGACGGGCGCGTCCTCCGCATCACCGCGGGCCGCCATCCGGCCGTCGAGCAGGCGCTCGGGCCCGAGCGGTTCGTGCCGAACGATCTCCTCCTCGGCACCGACAGCTTACCGCGCCCCACCGGCTCAGGACGGCATCCCGGCGTGGGGCGCGACAGGGCGACCAACCCGGATATCTTGATCGTGACGGGACCCAACTTCGGCGGCAAGAGCACGTACATCCGCCAGGCCGCGCTCATCGTCATCCTGGCACAAATGGGCAGCTTCGTCCCCGCCGGTGTGGCGGAGGTCGGTCTGGTCGACCGCATCTTCACGCGGGTCGGGGCGACGGACGACCTCACGGCCGGGCGCAGCACGTTCCTGTCGGAGATGATTGAGGTGGCGCGCATCCTGACCCAGGCGACCGAGCGGAGCCTGGTCATCCTGGATGAGGTCGGCCGAGGCACGAGCACGTACGACGGAATGAGCCTCGCCTGGGCGGTCGTCGAGGACCTGCACGACCGCGTCGGCGCACGGACCCTGTTCGCCACCCACTATCACGAGCTCACCGAGCTCGCCGCACAGCTCGAGCGCGTCCAGAACGTCCAGGTGCTCGTGCGGGAAGACCCCCATGCGGGGCCAGGCGGGCAGGAGATCGTCTTCCTGCACCGCGTCACGGACGGCGCGGCGGGCTCCTCGTACGGGATCCACGTCGCGCGGCTGGCCGGTGTGCCGGACCCGGTCGTCCGGCGCGCCCGGGAGGTCCTCGCCGGGCTCGAGCGCGCCTCGCTTGCTGGACGGCGGGGCCCCTGGCGCGCGCAGCAGCTCGCCCTGCCGCTCCCCTCACCGGTTGAAGACGCGCTCCGGCGGGCCGATCTCGCGACGATGACGCCGCTGGAGGCGCTCAACTTCCTGTCCGCGCTGCGGGCGATGCTGGATACGCCGGCCGAGGGAGGTGAGCCCGGCGCGCCGCCGGACGATGCGGCCGGCGGCACGGTGGTGCCGTTCCCCTCCCCGCGGGGGGACCCCCCGAGGGGGGCAGGCAGGCCGAAGACCCCGAGGTTGCCCCGGTGAGCGTGGTCCCCCGCGCCCCGATTCAGGTCCTGCCGCAGAGCGCGGCGGAGCGTATCGCCGCCGGCGAAGTCGTCGAGCGTCCGGCCTCGGTTGCCAAGGAGCTGATCGAGAACAGCCTCGACGCCGGCGCCCGCCGGATCACGGTCGAGATCGAGGGCGCCGGGCGGCGCCTCATCCGTGTCACCGACGACGGCGAGGGCATCCCGGGCGGCGAACTGCTGCTCGCGTTCGAGCGGTTCGCGACGAGCAAGATCCGGTCCGCGGCGGATCTCGCGCGCATCCGGACCTACGGGTTTCGAGGGGAAGCGCTCCCGAGCATCGCGGCCGTCGCGCGCGTCACCGTGGTGACCCGGCCCCGGGAGCACCAGGCCGCTTCAAAGATCGTTGTCGTGGGCGGCCGGCGCGAAGCGGTGGGACCCGCGGGGGGCGCCGAGGGCACGACCGTGACGGTCGAAAACCTCTTCTTCAACACCCCGGCGCGGCGGGGCTTCCTCAAGTCGGACGCTCGCGAGACGGCCGTGATCATCGAGACCGTCGAGGCGGCCGCGCTCGCGGCGCCGGAGGTCGCGTTCCGCCTCACAGACGGCGGCCGTGAGCTCCTGTGGGCGCCGCCCGAGCCGTTCGCGGCGCGCGCGCGCCGGATCCTCGGGCCCCAATTCAGCGCGCACACGCTCGAGGTGGAGGCGGCCGGCACCGCGGCCAGCATTCTGGGTGTCGTCGGCACGCCCCAGGTCGCCCAGCCGCGCCGCACGCACCAGTGGTTCCTCGTGAACGGCCGGCCGATCCGAAGCCCCCTCCTCTCCCGGGCCCTGGGCCAGGCGTTCCACACCCTGATCCCGGACGACCGGCACCCCGCGGCCGTGCTCAGCCTGCGCGTCGCACCTGAAGAAGTAGACGTCAACATTCACCCGCGCAAGGCCGAGGTCCGCTTCGTGCACGACCGGGCGGTGTTCGAGGACGTCGTGCGCACGGTCCGGCGCGCCCTTCAGGGGACCACGCTCGTCCACGTCGTGCCAGGAGACGCCCGCCCGCGTGAGGGCGTGGCGGTAGCCGACGGGCCGGCGTCCCCGGACTATCCCCTCCCGGTTGCGCGGGCGGGCTCACATGAGGCGGCCGGGCTGGGCACGGGCGTCGCCGAACCCGGCATGCTCTGGCAGCCCCAGGCGTCCGCGGCAGCGGGCTGGCCAGCGATCCGGCTGATCGGCCAGCTCGCGCTCACGTACGTCGTGGGCGAGGCCGGCGGCGACCTGATCCTCATCGACCAGCACGCCGCGCACGAGCGCGTCCTCTATGAGCGGCTGATTGACCGCCGGGAGGCGGGCGGCGTCCGCGCGCAAGGCCTCGTCACCCCGGCCGTCGTGGCAGTCGGCCCGGCCGAAGCCGCGCTGCTTGCCGACCTCGGGCCGGCGCTGCGCGCGCTCGGGTTCGAGGTGGAGCCGTTCGGACCGTCGGGGGTACGCCTCACGGCCGTCCCGGCGATCGCGGCCGGCCGGGCGCCGGAGGCGCTGTTCCGGGCGTGCCTGCGGGACCTCGCTGGCGAGCCCGGCCCGCACGCGGGGCGGGCGCTCGAGGAGCGGCTGGCGATCTCGACCGCGTGCCACACGGCGGTGCGGGCGGGCGATCGGCTGGACGTCCCAATGATGACGGCCCTCCTGGACGACCTCGCCCGGGCGCGGGATCCGTTCTCCTGCTTTCACGGGCGCCCGACGCTGATGCGGGTGCGGGGACGCGAGCTGGAACGGTGGTTCTATCGAAAGATGTGATGAACGGACAACCCATGGCCGCCATCACCGACCTTGCAGGCTGGTGTTGCTGTCCCAATCTGCTCAATCCAAACCTTCACAAGATCTAGCAACTTATATTGCTACATATTGCTTTGTATGCGAAGCTTTGTATGCGAATCGGTGAGATTATTGTCATGTTCCCGGACACCGGGCCGCTTTACGCAGCCGTAGACTCATCGGATCAATACCACGGCCGGGCCCAAGAAGAGATCCAAAAGCTCAGTGCCGCGGACCTTGCCACGCTTGTTGCATGGCCTACGATCTTTGAAGCGTATAGCCTCGTGGTCCGCGATCTCGGAACCGGGACGGCGCACACGTGGCTTTCTGAGATCCTGCACGGAACAGATCAGATCGTCCCGACACGCGAAGACTACGCAGCCGCAGCAACTCGAGTCCGATCCTACTCAGATCATGCGATCACACTTTTCCGACGCGCTTCTGGCCGTCCTCAGCATCCGCTTGCGCCTCCCGGTTTGGACGTACGATCACCACTTCGATGTCATGCGGATCACGATCTGGCGGTGAGGTGGTCTTTGCGGCAGCGGATCAAGCGGGGACGTGCGCGGAACGCCCGCCCACATCCCCGTGCGCAAACGCACGGGGACAGGCGCCGAGGGCGGCGTCTATCGACTCGCCGACGCGGTAAGCGCGCGGCCGCGCAGCACCCACGAGCCCGCCTGGCCGATCTCGACTGGCAGCGTGCGGCCGATCAGGTCGGGATCGCCGTCGAGCGTCACGACCTTGTTCGTGCGGGTGCGACCGAGGACACCGCCTTTTGTACCCGGCTCCTCAACCAGCACCTCCTGCACGGTGCCGATGAGCCCGCGGTTGATCTCGGCCGCGATCCTTTCTTGTAGGAGGTTGAGTCTCTCGAGGCGGCGCTGCTTGACCTCGTCAGGGACCTGGTCGGGGTACGCGGCCGCAGGGGTCCCCTCGCGCGGCGAGTACATCGCCGTGTTGACCGCGTCGAAGCGGACCTCATCCACGAGGCGCAGCGTCCCCTCGAACGCTGCCTCGCTCTCCCCGGGGAACCCCACGATGACGTCGGTCGTGATGGCCGCCTGAGGCATCGCCTCGCGAATCGCGTCGATCGTCGCCCGATACTGCGCCACAGTGTAGGCGCGGTGCATCCGCCTGAGGATGCCGTCGTCCCCCGCCTGCACCGGCAGGTGGACGTGCTCGCAGGCCTTCGGCAGGTCCGCGACCGTCCGGATCAGGCGGCGCGTCATATCCCGAGGGTGGCTCGTCGTGAACCGGATCCGCTCGATGCCTTCGACCTGGTGCACGAGGCACAGCAGGTCAGCCAGGTCGCGGCGTGGGGCGAGGTCGTGCCCGTAGCTGTCGACGTTCTGGCCGAGGAGTGTCACCTCGCGGTAGCCCGCACCGGCCAGCACCCGCACCTCCGTCAGGACGGCCTCCGGGAGGACGCTGCGCTCCCGGCCGCGGACGTGCGGCACGATGCAGAAGGTGCAGAACTTGTTGCAGCCGTGGATGATGCTGACGAAGCCGCGGACCGTCCCCGACCGCAGCGCGGGGAGGGCCGGCGGCGCCTGGTCGCGGTCGGAGCGATCCCAGACTTCGTAGACGGGCATGCAGCCGTCACGGGCCTGGCGAAGCAGCTCGGGGAGGCGGTGGATGTTATGCACGCCGAAGACGAGATCGAGCCACGGCGCCCGCTCGAGGACCCGCTCGCGGTCTTTCTGCACGAGGCAGCCGGCGACCCCCAGGAGCAGCCCCGGCCGCCGGCGCTTGAAGGCCCGCAGCTGGCCCAGCCGCCCGTACGCGCGGTCGTCGGCGCCCTCCCGCACCGTGCACGTGTTGAGGAGAATCACGTCGGCGGCCGCGGGGTCGTCGGTCGACCGGTAGCCCAGGTCCACGAGGAGGCCGGCCATCGCCTCCGAGTCCCGGACGTTCATCTGACAGCCCTGGGTGATGATGTGGAATCGCCGCGGTGCGCCTGCCACGTCCCCCACCTGCTCCGCGCTCTCTGGAGCGGAGCATACCACAAGCGGCCCCCGCGCGCACGGGGGCTTGTCCTCGTGCGTCTGCGCGGCCCGATTCCAGACGGTCCCGCAGCAGGCGGGCGAGCGCGCACGGGGCGGCCGCAGGAAATCACGGGGCGGCCGCGAACAGGAGCCCAACAGCGGTTCCTGACTGGGGGGCCCCACGCCATGCCAACCACCGGCGTGATCGCCATCTGCTCCAACCCCGACTGCACCCGGCACGCCGCCGCGCCCCGGCCGGCCGACCTCCCGGCCGCCTGCATCACGTGTGGCGCACCCATGGTAGGCCGGTGCTGGAAGTGCGAAGCACCGATCGCGGACCCGTTCTCGTCGTACTGCACCCACTGCGGGGTCCCGCTCAAGCGGGTGCTTCCGCGCGCGGAACGCCTCGAGCCGCGCATCACGATCTGCGGGAATCCCGACTGCGACTGGGCCGTCGCCGTCGAGCGGACGGCGGTGCTGCCGTCGCGCTGCCCGCGGTGCGGCGCCGCGGTCCTCTCCCACTGCTGGAAGTGCGGCGCGCGCGTCGTGGAGCTCCACCAGCACTACTGTACGGTCTGTGGGGTACCCCTCAAGCGCCAGAAGCGGCCCGCCTGATCGCGGACTGCCCCCGAGGCGCCCCGCTACAGCCGGAAGTCGACGAGCGCGCTCACCCCGACCCCGTAGACCCGGTGGAGGTTGCCGGGGAGTGGGTTCAGGCTGTCCACCGGGATGAGGCCACGGAGGCGGACCGCGTCGCTGAAGGCGCCCTCGATCTGCGCGACCGCCTGTACCTTGTCCACCGAAGCCTTCGGCCCCTGGACCTGCGCGGCGCCGATGTAGGCGCCCCCGGGCGCCGAGACGCCTATGCCGACGCTCAGGATCGGCACGACCTTCGTCATCTCGCGGTTGGCCGCTTTGTTGTTCAGCATCAGCGTGTTGATCGCGTTGTTGATCTGCGGCCCGAACTGCTTGACCACGTACCCGATCCCGAACAGCTTGATCAGCGAGCCGATTGAGACCTGTGCCACGGCGGGCGCGACCGTCCCCGCGGTGAACGCCGCGACGATGACCGCGACCCCAACCAGCCGGCGCCATCTATCCATTCCGATCGCCTCCTTTCAATGCCACGCTCTTCCACTTACGCGGCGGGCCGCCGGGGCGTTCATCGCCGCGTCGCATCCAGGGTGCCTAGCAGGAACGCTCGTGGTTCCCACAAATGCCGCTCTCGGCAGTTTGTGGGGTGGGCACTACGAGGACACGCCGCCGAACGCGTCGATCCCGGTAATGTCCCGGCCGAGGATCAGCGTGTGGACGTCGTAGGTGCCCTCGTAGGTGTCCACCGACTCGAGGTTGGCGGCGTGGCGCATCGCATGGTACTCGAGCGTGATCCCGTAGCCGCCTAGAATCGTGCGCGCCTCGCGC
>JAPVSX010000185.1:0-9850 GCA_047519495.1 Armatimonadota bacterium | reverse complement strand
GGAGGTCCTTGAGGTCCCCCGGCCCCCCACTTGGGCGCTGCGATTGCAGACGGGACCGCCAGAATTATGGTGATGAATCCGGCGAGCCACAGAAGGCGAAATCTTGGCATCGTGCACCTCTCGCGCCATTTTGTGCTCCTATACTCCTTATACCCATTTGAGGGCCCACCTACACCGCCATTTTCAACGGGTTGGCACACTTCACGCGCCCCCAGCCACACCTGGAGGGCGTCCCGGCTCAGGGTACGAACGTAGCTCCGAGGCGGTCCATGAGGGAACGCCTCCTGCTTGTGGTGCGCCGGGTGTTTCTTGCTCGCAAGAGGATGGACGACGGAGGTGATGGTCCGTGCAAATAGAGCACCGAGGTCGGCGGCCGAAAATCGATCCGACGGCATGGATAGCCCCCAATGCCATCGTTTCCGGAGCGGTCACGATCGGCCCCAACGTTCGAGTCCTCTACGGCGCGGTGCTCACTGCAGAAGGCGGCGCTGAGCTGTCCGTGGGTGCGGAGTGCGTGATCATGGAGCAGGCGGTATTGCGCGCGGCCGGTCGATTCCCTCTCCGCCTCGGAGACCGTGTCCTTGTAGGTCCCCATGCCTATCTGAGCGGGTGCGTTGTAGGCTCCCACAGCTTCATTGCGACCGGAGCCATGATCTTCAACGGCGCCGTCCTGGGAGAAACCTGCACCGTCGCACTGGGCGGGAAGGTGCATATCGACACGCAGCTTCCCGCTGGATCCTGGGTCCCCATCGGCCACATCGCGTTTGGACGACCCGGGCGGATCTACTCCCCCGACGAGGCACCCGCCGTCCATGAAGGACTCAATCAACTTGGCTTCCCGCGCTACGTCTTTGGCATAGACCCTGAGGGGAAGAATCGGAGTGATGTCATTGGTGAGATGCTGCGCAGGTATGCGCGAGCGTTGGCCTCCCACCGCGGCGACAGGATCGTCAAGATCAGATCACGCCTCGCCTGAGCTGCGCGTGAGAAAGCGGCGCACCCGCACGATCTCCTCTCTGATCTCGTCGAGCCTCCCGTCGAGGTGGTGGATTCGCTCCTCAGTGGGTGTAGGCTTGCGAGGAACAACACTGATTACGCCGCCTGTCTCCAAGACCGCCTCAGCCACCTCCGTGGCGGAGCTCAGTCCCTGCTTGCGAACAGCCTCCATCAGCTCCTCCTCGGTGATGGCTTCCCTGGCAAGGTTCCCCTGAATCACCCGGCCGTTCCGGATCAGCATGGTCGGCCCGCCCTCCAACAGACGGTCCACCTGCGGATGATAGTAGAGGAAGCGGACGACCAGGTAGTTGGTCAGGAGGAGGGCGCTCACGCCAATGAGTCCACCCACCATCGAATTATCGTTGCCGATCGTGGCGTTCTGGACCGTGTTAGCCAGCATCAGGAGGACAATGAGGTCAAACGAATTGAGCTGGGCCAGCTCCCGCCTGCCGGCGAGGCGGATAATGATCACAAGGAACACGTACACAAGAACGGGACGCAGGATCTTCTCGACGACCGACAGCTCTGGAACGAACATATTGTGCCACATATGGTGCCTCCTCAGGCAGAGGGACTACCAGCCTGAATCCTCTTGGGTTGCCCCCTGTTCCTCCTCTCCATTCGCCTCTTGAGGGAAGAAGACGACGGGCGCTCCAAGCTTGCGCTGACGTGCACGCGCTTCCCCTCAAGCCCCGCTGGAAGGGCACGCATCGGGTCTCCGCCCGATTTTCAACAACCGCCTTTCCGCCTATATTTTTGTATGAGACGATTTCTTATGGATGCACAGTCCACGATTTCGGACCAAGAGCGTAGGGTTTTCGAGCATCGGTTGCGCTCCGAACAGGAGCGTCTGCGCCGGGAGGTGGAGTTTGCCGCAGGGGCCTCGACCGACTGGGAACGGGCGAGTCGAGAGGAGCCGGACATCCCAGAGCACGGAGCGCTGTCCTATGAACGCGACACTACGCTGACAGTCGTCTGGGAGACTCGGAATCGCCTGTCAGAAATCGAGGATGCCCTCAAGCGCATTGCCGCGGGCACTTTCGGGATCTGCGAGAGATGCGGTGAATTGATCGAGGCCGAGCGGCTCGAAGCCATGCCGGAGGCCCGCTATTGCGTGCAGTGTTCGGCGACAATCAAGCGGCCGGAACGAGCATAAGCCTTCCGTCTCCGGGGCGAGCACAGACAGAGATGGTGCACGGGCGCAGCGCGATGGCCGAGATGCCATACTGCTTGCTCCTACCGTACCGGGTGTGCCGCCTGCGGAGAGACGGCCGCGATGGCGCCCTCGAAGATCTCCAGCCCTTCCTCTATTTGATCGTCCGTGATGACCAGCGGCGCCAGGAACCGGATCACGTTGTCGTGGTGCCCCGCCTTGAGGACGATGAGGCCGTGCTCGTAGCAGCGCCTGACCACAGCCGCGGCCTCGTCGGCGGCGGGCTCCTTGGTCCCGCGGTCCTTTACCAACTCCACGGCGCACATGGCGCCTAGCCCGCGGGCGTCTCCGATCAGCGTGTAGCGCTCCCACCACGCGCGGAACCGGCCGAGGACGCGGTCGCCGATCGCGCGCCCCCGGTCGACCAGCCGCTCCCGCTGCATGACCGCGAGCACGGCCAGGGCCGCCGCGCAGGCCACGGGATTGCCGCCGAAGGTTCCGCCCAGGCCGCCGACCTGCGCGGAGTCCAGGATCTCCGCCCGCCCCGTGACCGCCGAGAGGGGGAGCCCGGCCGCCAGTGACTTCGACAGCGTGATCAGGTCCGGCACCACGCCCGCGTGTTCCACCGCGAGGAAGCGGCCGGTCCGTCCGAACGCGGTCTGGATCTCATCGGCGATAAGCACGGCACCGCACTCGTCGCACAGCGCGCGCAGCCCCTGCAGGAACTCGGGGGGCTGCACGATGAATCCGCCCTCCCCCTGCACCGGCTCGATGACCACCGCCGCGACCTTATCCGTCCCGATTTCCTCCGTGACCGCCCGCCGGACGTCCTCGAGCGCATGGCGGGCGGCCGTCGTCGAGTCCGCAAATGGCGAGTGGTACGGATCGCACGCCGGCAGCCGGTACACCTCGGGCGCGAAGGGGCCAAAGCCGTACTTGTACGTTTTGACCTTGGCGGTGAGGCTCAGCGCGAGCAACGTCCGCCCGTGGAACGCGTGGGTGAAGGTGACCACTGCGGGGCGCCCCGTGTAGCGCCGCGCCAGCTTCACGGCGTTCTCGACCGCCTCGGCGCCGCTGTTGAAGAGCACGGTCTTCTTAGGGAACCCCCCTGGGGTGAGCCGGTTCAGCTCCTCCGCGAGGCGGACGTACGGCTCGTACATCGTCACGTGGAAGCACGTGTGCAGGAATCGTTCGGCCTGCTCCCGCACCGTGGCGATGACGTTCGGGTGGTTGGCGCCCACGTTCAAGACGCCGATGCCGCCCGCAAAGTCCAGGAACACATTCCCGTCCACGTCGGTAATGGTGGCCCCCTCGGTCCGGGCGACAAAGACCGGCGTGGTGTTCCCGCACCCCCGGGGAATCGCCGCATCGCGCCGGGCGAGGAGATCGCGCGACCGCGGTCCGGGAACCGGGGTTCGAAGGAGGACGGTTTTCGCCATCGGAGATTCTCCTTTCGTCACCTGCTACTGCCTGCCGATCGCCTGGAGCACCTCGTTCAGCACCGAGAAGTCCACGGTGTCGGCGGCTTTGAGCCCGGGCTTGAACTGCCCGGCCCTGGCGTAGAAGTCGATGCTGTACTGGATCGCCGCGAGCGAGAGGCCGCCGTTGTTGTCGAAGTTGTGCGACTTGATGTAGGCGTCGACGATGCCCTTGATGTCCTCCCCCTTCATCGTCGGGAGATACTTCGGCGTGGCCTCGATAAAGAGCCGCGGGTTGGCGTTGATCGCCCGGTGGGTCTGGAGGGTCGCCGTCTCAAACGCGACGTAGAACGGCCGGTTGTCACGCAGGTTGTCGGCGCGTGTGTAGTAGACGGTGTTCAGCAGGTCCGGCAGGTCGCTGGAGAAGTCGGCGAGCCAGTGGAACCGGGACGGGTACTTCTCGACGAGATTGATCGAGTCGTCCAGCTCGAGGGGCGTGGCGTCGAGGCGGCCGGCGACCATCGCGGCCGAGCGGTTGCTCGACCCGGGAACGATGAGGATCTGGGCCTTCGCCTGGGGGCACTTCGCGGCCATCCACGCTTTCACCATCGCGGTGGAGACGCCGGCGTCGCTGTGGAGGCCGAGGCGCTTACCGTTGAGGTCGGCGCACGTCTTGAGATCGTTGGTGGCCACGACCGCCCACTCCTGCCCGTTCTGCGCGCTGATCAGCCTGAGCGGCGCGCCCTTGGTGATCGCGGCGAACGCCGCCGAGGCCGACCCGGTGGAGAGCTGCACGTCTCCCCGGATCTCGGCGGCGACGTTCAGCTCCGGCGTCGCGAAGAACACCGTGCCGATGTCGTATCCTCGCTGCCGCAGCACGTCGATCGCCATCAGCGACGGCACCGAGTGAAAGTCGGCTTCCGACGAGTAGCCGACGACGACCCTCCGCCCCGCGGCCCGGAGCGGCGTCAGGGTGACGAGCAGCGACGCGATCACGACAAGAACGATCGCCCACTTCCTCATATATCCCTCCTCGTGCGCCCGTCGCGCACCGCTGCGAGTGCCGGCCACGGCGCGAGACGCCGCCCCGGGACGGGCCGCCCCGAGCGTCTAATCCGCCCACGCCGTCAGCCGGTGGTCGATCATCCTGA
Organism: Armatimonadota bacterium; assembly: GCA_047519495.1. Lineage (GTDB taxonomy): Bacteria > Sysuimicrobiota > Sysuimicrobiia > Sysuimicrobiales > Segetimicrobiaceae > JAPVSX01. The sequence goes on along the minus strand of JAPVSX010000185.1, from coordinate 5,132 downwards.
TCAGCCCGGAGAGGATCTGGGCGACGGCAACGATGATGACGACGATCGCCCACACGTGGACGGCGTCGAACTGGCCGCCGTACGCCCGCACCATCGCCCCGAGGCCCACCAGGGCGATGAAGATCTCGCCGTTGATCATCCCTTTGACGCCGTGCACGACGCCGAGCCGGATCCCGGCCATCACGAGCGGCAGCGCGTCGGGCAGCACGACCTTCCAGAACAGCTGCCCGCGCCGCGCGCCATAGACCTCAGCCATCTCCACCAGGGCGGGATCCACCTGGCGGACCGCCGACTCGGTGTTGATGACGACGATGAAGACCGCGAAGATGAACACGATCAAGACGCGGGTCACCGGCGACAGCCCGAACACGAGGAAGACGATCGGAACGAACGCGATCGACGGCGACGCCAGCATCGCGTCAACGTACGGGTCGAGCGTGGCGCCGAGCGCCGGGAACCAGCCCATCAGCAGGCCGAGCGGGACGCCGACCGCGAGCGCGGCGGCCACGCCCGCGGCCAGGGAGGACAGGCTCCTCAGGAGGTTCCCGATGATCTGGCCCGTCGCGATCAGTTCCCACGACGCGGCGATGACGGTGGAGAGCGGCGGCAGCCACGGGAACCCGAGCGCCCGGCCCGCAACCTCCCACGCCGCGAGCCCGGCCGCGACGGACAGCACGCCCGCGGGAACGGCGACGCGCCTGCGGCGCGCGGTGTGCGTGCCCGGCAGAACGAGCGATCTCACGGCCGGGCCGGCTCCAACGGCTCGACGTACATCGTCCTGAGCTGGCGCCACAGGTAGGTCCGGAGCTCGATGAACTCGCGGGTCGCCTCGACCTCCTCGATGCGGGGGCGGGGGAGCGGCACCTCGATGACCTCGTGCACCCGCCCCGGCCGGGGAGTCATCAGCACGACCCGGTCGCCGAGCCGCACGGCCTCCTCCATGCTGTGGGTGATGAACAGCACGGTCTTGGGCTGCGCCGCGTGGAGGGCCATGAACTGATCCTGCATCAGGCGGCGCGTCTGGTCGTCCAGCGCCCCGAACGGCTCGTCCATCAGGAGGACTTCGGGCGCGACCAGGAGCGCGCGCGCCAGGCCCACGCGCTGCTGCATGCCGCCGGACAGCTCCCGGGGCAGCCGGTACTCGAAGCCCTCGAGCCCGACGAGCCTGACGAACCGCCGGGCGCGCTCGCGGCGCTCCGCGAGCGGCACCCCCTTAAGCTCCAGGCCGAATGCGACGTTGTCGAGCGCGCTCTTCCAGGGGAGCAGCGCGAAGTGCTGGAACACCACCGCCCGGTCCGGCCCGGGACCGCGGACCGGGCGGCCGCCCACGCTGACCTCGCCGGCGTCGCACGGCACGAGGCCGGCGACGACGCGCAGCAGCGTCGTCTTCCCGCATCCCGAGGGGCCGATGACGGTGACGATCTCGCCGTCGCGGATCTCGAGGCTGAGGCCGAAGAGCGCGGGCACCTCCTGCCCGTCCCGGCTCCGGTAGGTCTTGGTCAGGTTGGCGATCTCGACCACGGGCCCTCCGGCTCAGGCGCGCCGGTTCCAGGCGGTGGCGCGCCGCTCGATCGCCACCGACACGCCCATCAGGACGACCGCCTCGATCACGAGCATGATCACGAGGCCGAACAGGGACGCGGACTCGAACTGACCCTGGTACGCCAGCATGAGCCGGCCGACGCCCACGGCGATGAGCAGGAGCTCCGCGACGACCATCCCGCTGAGCGCGCGGCCCAGGCCCAGGCGCATCCCGCTCAGGACGCCGGGGAGCGATCCCGGGAGCAGCACTTTCCGCCAGATGTCCCGCTCCGTCGCCCCGAGCGTGTGAGCCATGTCCACGAGCGTTGGGTCCACCTTGCGCAGCCCGGCCCGCACGTTGATCACGATCACCGGGATCGTGAACATGAACACGACCCAGACGCGGACGGTCTCCCCCAGGCCGAGCGCCATGACGAAGATCGGCAGCAGCGCCGCGACCGGCGCCATCAGCAGGAAGTTGAGGTAGGGGTCGAGTCCCTGCTCGACGCCCCGCACCCGGCCGGCGAGCAGGCCGGCCGGGAGGCCGGCCGCCATCGCGAGGGCAAACCCGATCAGCATCGCCCGATTGGACACCCAGAGCGCGTCCCACGTGGCGGGCTGGCCGGCGAGGTCGACGGTCGCCAGCATCGTCTGGGAGAACGACGGCAGGAGCAGGCTGTGCGCGGCGCGGGCAAACGCCTCCCACGCGGCGCACATCGCGGCCAGGACGCCCAGGCGGAGCGCGAGGAGAGCGGGCCGGCCGAGCGGTTCGGCGTGCATCGTGCCTAGGTGCGGAGCACCGATGCGTCAAACGGCCGGAGGTACGCCTCGAGGTCGACGCGCGCCACGAGCTCGCGGGGCGCCCGGGCGACTTCGGGGAAGGACGCCGGCGGCAGCGGCTTCGTCGCGTCGATGATCAGCTTCGTCTCCAGGTGGCCCTTCTCCCCCGCGATGCGGCTGTACGCCGAGGGGTTGAGGTGCGAGCCCAGCGAGTTCGGCATCATGATCATGTCGCGATCGGCCTGGAAGCGCGTGGCGACGGCCCAGAGGACGTCTGTCTCGTTGAAGACGTCGATGTCGTCGTCCACGACGATGACGTGCTTGACGTCGGTCTCCGCCGTCAGGGCCGCCATCGCCGCCTGCTGGGGCTCCCCGTCGGCCCGCTTCTTGATCGAGATGTAGCAGAACGCCCGCGAGCATCCGGAGATCGGGAGATTGACCGCCTGGACCGTGGGGACGACCTCCTTTACCCGCCGGTAGATGGAGCCGAGCCGCGGGATGGCCCCGCAGACGTGGTGCTCGGCGTGGGCGTTGAAGATCGTCTGGTAGATCGGGCGCCGCCGCATCGTGATCGCGGTGACGTGGATGACCGGCTGGGGGCCCTCCTTGGTGTAGAAGCGCGGCCACTCGCCGAACGGGCCCTCGTGCTTGTAGTCGTGGCGGATCTGTCCCTCGATGACGATCTCCGCGCGGGCCGGCACGAGCAGGTCAACCGTCTCGGCCGGCACCAATTCCAGCGGTTCCTCCATATAAGCCGAGGCCAGCTCCAGCTCGCCGCCGATCCCGGGCACCTTCGCGACCGACGACAGGACAAAGCCCGGGTGGTGGCCGACGACCAGGGCGACGTCCATCGGCTCCCCCGCCTCTTCGTACTCACGCCGGATGTAGGTCCCGTGGTGGGCGGGGTTGACCATGAATGCCAGCTCCTGGGGGCCGAGCTTCTGGTGCCGGTACAGGCCGATGTTATAGATGCCCGTGCCCCGCTGCTTGAGGATGCACGGCGCCGCGTCCACGTAGCGCCCCGCGTCTTTCTCATTGTGCCGGATGATCGGCAGCAGGTCCAGGGACGCGTCCCTACCCTTCAGCACGACTTCTTTGACCGGCGCCTCCGCGCGGCCGACGACCGCCGGCTGCTCGGGCTTCCACTCGCGGGCCGCGAGCTTCCGCTGCAGCTCCACGGGGCTCCGGGTGGCGAAGGCGAGCGCCAGACGGCTGAACGAGGCGTGCACGTTGATAATGAGAGGGATGTCCGAGCCCTCGACGTCGGTAAACAGGATCGCCGGGTGGCGTCCTTCCGCCTCCAGCCGCTCGACGACCGCCGTGGGCTCGCACTCTGGCGAGACCCGCCGGGTCACCGTGTAGAGGTCGTCCGGACGCGCCGCAGCGACCTCCTTGAGGAACGTTCGCAGATCCTTCGGCATCGCTCTCCCCCGTGTCTCCGTCCTGAATGTTCTCGGCCGGTTGGATGGGGCGGCTGCACGCGAGTTGATGTATACTGGATACGTCCTCGCCGCTTTCGCTGGCAGCGGAGGAAACCCCTCTCGGCGCGACAGCGCGTGCGGTCGGTCGTGGCGGGATCCGTCTAGACTCTCGCTGAGCGGGGCATGTACCCCAGCGAGGAAGACACAGCCTGACGGGCGTGCGTGCTCGCGTCTCTTCCTCGAGGGGTGGTTTTCGATGCGGTACGTAATGGTTTTGAGTTTCCTGATCGCCGTCGCGCTCGTCATATGGCTGAGCGCCGCACAGCTCAAGCGGTCGTCGTCGGGCTCGTCCTACGATGCCGCCGTGGGCGCCGCCCAGAAGGCGGCCGGCGCCGCCGAACAGCACGTGCAGGACGTGCTCAAGAACACGTTCCCGGGCAGGTAAGCCCCCCTCTGCCGTAACTACATGTGGCGCCCGCCGGTGACCTCGATCACGGCGCCGGTCACGAAGCTCGACAGGTCGCTCGCCAGAAAGAGGGCCACCGACGCCACCTCCTCGGGCGTGCCCAGCCGTCCGAGCGGCGTGTCCGCAGCGCGCTCCCGCAGCACCGCCTCCCCCAGCACGCGGGTCATCGGCGTCTCGATCAGGCCGGGCTGGATCGCGTTGGCGCGGATGCCGTAGCGCGCGTACTCGCGCGCGGTCACCTTCGTGAGCGCCACGATCCCGGCCTTGGCGGCGGCGTAGTTCGCCTGGCCGAAATTTCCTATCTTCGCCGAGATCGAGGAGATGTTGACGATTGCGCCCCCGCGGCCGGCCTCGCGCATCCGCTGGGCGGCGGCCCTGGTGCAGAGAAATGTCCCCTTGAGGTGCACGTCCACGACGAGGTCCCAGTCGGCCTCGGTCATCCGGCGGATCGTCGCGTCCCGGGTCACGCCGGCGTTGTTGACGAGGACGTCGATCGTCCCGAGGTCCGCGCACGTTCGCGCGACGGCCGCGTCCACCTGGTCCGCCCGGCTGACGTCGCCCGCCAGGGCCAGCGCACGGCGGCCGAACGAGCAGACCGCGGCCGCCGTGTCCTGCGCGCCGGCCTCGTTCACGTCGAGCACCGCGACGTCTGCGCCTTCGCGGGCGAACAGGAGCGCGGTGGCGCGGCCGATGCCGGAGCCCGCCCCCGTAATCAGCGCGGCGCGGTTCAGGAGGAGCGGTCCCATCCTAGGGGCAGATTCGCTAGCGCGCGCGCGTGACCTTGCGGAGCCCCCGGGGGCGGTCCGGGTCGAGGCCGCGGAGCCGCGAGAGGTGGCATGCCAGCAGCTGCAGCGGCATCACGTAGAGGTGCGGGCTCAGCGCCTCGTCCACCACGACCGGCATCGCGAGCGGCACCGTCGCGCCGCGGAGCAGGGCGGGGTCCG
>JAPVSX010000184.1:0-5546 GCA_047519495.1 Armatimonadota bacterium | reverse complement strand
GCGCGACCTCGCCGCAGGGCATCGACCCCTCGCGGTCGTCGCCAGCGCCGGAACCGTCAACACGGGCGCGATTGATCCGCTCGCCGAGATCGCCGCCGTGTGCCGGCGACACGGGTTGTGGCTGCACGTGGACGGGGCCTACGGCGCGCCGGCGATTCTGACGGAGCGGTATCGGGCCGCGCTGGAGCCAATCGCCCTCGCCGACAGCGTGGCGGTGGATCCGCACAAGTGGTTCTACATCCCCGTGGAAGCGGGGCTCGTGCTCGTGCGCGACGCGGCCGCGATGCGCGACGCGTTCAGCCTGGTGCCGCCATATCTACGCACGGACGGCAGCCTCTCCGGCGTCGGCGGCCCGCCGTGGTTCAGCGAGTTCGGATTCCAGCAGACGCGCGGCTTCCGGGCGCTCAAGGTCTGGATGGCTCTCAAGTACCACGGCCTGTCCGGGTACGCCGAGGCGATCGGCCGCGACATCGCCCTCGCCGGCCATTTGGCGGCCCGGATCGCCGAGGCGCCCGATCTGAAACTGGCGGCGCCGCAGAGCCTGAGCATCGTCTGCTTCCGGTATGCTCCGCCCGCGCTCCGGGGCGACGGCGAGCGGCTCGATGCCGTCAACCGGGCGGTGCTGGAGGAGATTCAGCTGGGAGGGCAGGCGTTTCTCTCGAGCACCACGCTCGGCGGGCATTTCGTGCTGCGGGCCTGCATCGTCAACCCCAGGGCGTCGCGCCGGGACATCGACGCCCTCGTGGACCTCGTGCGCGCCGCGGGCGCCCGGCTGCTCGAGAGATCCTGAGCCGTTCTCCCGCCCCTTGGCGATGCGAACAGCGACACCGCGGGTCGAGCGCAACAGGCGCCTTCTCTAGAGCCGCGACAGAGCCGCGAGTTCGCGGCGGCCGGGTGGTCTGGCCGAGGGCTGACCCATCGATCATGAGGGCATTTTGAAGGATGAGACGCTACGCTCGTTACTTTGGGGGGCCGCTGATGCGACGGTTGGTCCGGACTCTGCCTGTGGCAGCGCTTCTGCTCGCTGTGGTCGCGGCGGGCCGCGTATTCGGCGAGGGGATTATCCTGATCCGTCCCGACCAACGCGCGATCCCGATGCTGGTCTCGAAAAGCCAGGTCTCAAAAAGCGAGACTCTGCTGAAGTACGGGACCGGCGTCATTGTTGGCCCGGCCACCATCCTGACCGCCGAGCACGTGCTCGCGGGGAGGATGGAGGTGCGCCTTCCGAAGGTGACTGTAACCGGCCAGGCCGTCTGCCAGGCGCGGTATGAGGACTTGGCCGTCCTCAGGGCGCCGCTCCCCAAAGGCACCCCGTACTACCGCCTGTCATACGGGATGCCGGCGGTCGGTGAGACGCTGAGGGTGGGAGGGTATCCCGACAGGCACTGGATGGTGGCGACGGGTCGTGTCACACACGTCATTCAGTCCGCGGTCCTCGGCGGCCGTTCAGTCCATTCTCCGATGATCGTTTTTGAGCCTGCCCTCCACCACGGCGCCAGCGGGTCACCGGTACTGGACGGCCAGGGAAGGGTGGTGGGGATCTTTGTGGCCTCCAATACGCAGGCGAACTACAGCATCGCCTTTCCGACCGCAACGAGCCTCCGGACGTGCGGCAGGTTTGTCAGGTAACCGGGTCTAGGCCGGTTACCTGTCGGGGCGCCACCGGAGGTTGGGCTTCCGCGCCGCCGTCACCTCGTCCAGCCTGGTGACCGGCGTCTCGTGCGGGGCGGTGCGGACCACGTCGGGGTCCACTTCGACTTCCCGCGCGATCGCGAGCATCGCCTCGACGAACGCGTCCAGGGTCTGGAGGCTCTCGGTCTCCGTCGGCTCGATCATGATCGCCTCTTCGACGATCAGCGGAAAGTAGATCGTCGGCGCGTGAAAGCCGTAGTCGAGCAGGCGCTTTGCCATGTCCTTGGTCGTGACGTGGTACCGGTCCCGCTGGCGGCGGCCCGAGAGGACGAACTCGTGCTTGCAGACGCGGTCGTAGGGCAGGTCGAACTGCTCCCGCAGGCGGCTCAGGAGGTAGTTGGCGTTGAGGACCGCCATCTCCGCGGCCTCGCGCAGTCCCGCGGCGCCCATCGTCCGGATGTACGTGTACGCGCGCACCAGGTTGCCGAAGTTGCCGTAGAACGCCCGCATCTTGCCGATCGTCTTCGGCAGGCCATAGTCGAGCGAGAACCGCCCGCCGTCGCGCTCGACCGTGGGCACGGGGAGGAACGGCACGAGGTGCGCCCGCACGCCGACCGCCCCCGCCCCGGGGCCGCCGCCCCCGTGCGGCGTCGTGAACGTCTTGTGGAAGTTGAGGTGTATCACGTCGAACCCCTGGTCGCCCGGCCGCGTGATGCCCAGGATCGCGTTGAAGTTGGCGCCGTCGAGGTACAGCTGCGCCCCGACGTTGTGGACGGCGCGGGCGACCTCCATGATCTGCTCCTCAAAGAGCCCGAGGGTGTTGGGATTCGTGAGCATGAGCGCCGCGACGTCCCGGGTGAGGACCGCCTTGAGCGCGTCCAGGTCGATGTTGCCGCGGCTGTCGCTCTTGACCTCGATCACCTTGTAGCCGGCGAACGTCGCCGACGCCGGGTTGGTCCCGTGGGCCGAGTCGGGGACGACCACCGTGGTGCGGTGCTCACCCTTCTCCTCGAAGTACTTGCCGGTCATCAAGAGGGCAGTCAGCTCGCCGTGGGCGCCGGCGGCCGGCTGGAACGTCACGCGGTCCATGCCGGTGATCTCCGCCATGTCGTGCTCGAGCTCCCACAGGAGCTGGAGCGCCCCCTGGACGAGCTCCTCCGGCGCGTACGGGTGGAGCCGGGCGAACCCGGCCTGCCGCGCCGCGTCCTCGTTGATCCTGGGGTTGTACTTCATCGTGCACGACCCGAGCGGATAGAACCCCTCGTCGATCGAGAAGTTCCGGTGGCTGAGCGCCGTGTAGTGGCGCACGACGTCGAGCTCGCTCACCTCGGGGAGCGCCGCCGGCTGGGCGCGGCGGTGGGCCGCCGGGACGACCATGTCGAGAGGAACCTCCGGGACGTCGCTCTGGGGCAGACTGTAGCCCACGCGCCCGGAGGCGCCGCGCTCGAAGATCACGGGCACCGGGCGTTTGCCGAGGTCCGGCCGGCGCGTCGTGGCCGCCGGGGTCTTCCCCCCTTCGCGAGGGCGGGTGGGCGCGCTCATTGGAGCGTCTCCAGGTGGTCGACGAGGCGGTCGATCTCCTCGCGCGTCCGTCGCTCCGTGACGCAGAGGAGCCAGGCGTCGCTCAACTCGGGGTAGAATCGGCCGAGCGGGAGCCCGCCGAGGATGCCGTGCTCCAGGAGTCGCCGGTTGATCTCGGCCGGCGGCATCGGGCAGCGGACGACGAACTCGTTGAACGTCGGCGCGGCCCAAGCGATCCGGTAGCCGGGGACGGCCGCGATCCGCTGGCGCGCGTAGTGCGCCTTCCGGGCGCAGAGCTCGGCGACCTGGCGCATTCCCTGCTTGCCGAGCGTCGCCATGTACACGGCGGCGATCAGGGCGTTGAGGGCCTCGTTCGTGCAGATGTTGCTCGTGGCCCTGGCCCGCCGGATGTGCTGCTCCCGGGTTTGGAGGGTGAGGACGTAGCCCGGCCGGCCCTCGGTGTCTACGGTCCGGCCCACGAGCCGTCCCGGGATGCGGCGGACGAACGCCTCGCGCGTCGCGATCATCCCGAGGTACGGGCCGCCGAAGTTGAGGGCGTTCCCGAGGGCCTGGCCCTCGCCGGTGACGATGTCGGCGCCGTACTCACCTGGGGGCTTGAGGAGACCGAGGCTCACCGGCTCGGCGACCGCGACGACGAGGAGGGCGCCTTTGTCGTGGGCGGCCCGGCCCAGGGCGTCGCCGTCCTCGACGGAGCCGAAAAAGTTCGGGGACTGGACGACGAGGGCTGCGGTGGCGGACGTAACGGCGGCCCGCACTACCTCGGGGGACGTCACCCCGTCCGCGGCGGGCAGGTCCCGCACCGTGATCGGCAGGTGGCTCGTGTAGGTCCGCAGCACCTGCCGGTACTCCGGGTGCAGCGCGGTGCTGACGAGCACCTCCCCGCGCTTCGTCAGGTCGGCGGCCATGCTGGCCGCCTCGCCGGTCGCGCTCGCCCCGTCGTACATCGAGGCGTTCGCCACGTCCATCCCGGTCAGCTCGCACAGCATGCTCTGGTACTCGTAGATCGCCTGCAGCTCGCCCTGCATCAGCTCGGCCTGGTACGGTGTGTACGCTGTGAGGAACTCCGGCTTGAGGGCCAGGTGCCCGACCGTGCTGGGGACGAAGTGGTCATACGCCCCGGCGCCCAGGAAGCAGGCGAGCCGGTCGCAGTCGGTGTTCCGGTCGGCCAGCCGCCGCATGTGCGCCAGCAGGTCCGGGTCCGGTATTGCCTGCGGCAGGTCGAGCGGCCTCTTGAGCCGGACCTCCTCGGGGATGTCGCGGAACAGCGCGTCCACGGTGCGGACGCCGGCGGACCGCAGCATCCGCTCCCGCTCGGCCGGGGTGGCCGGGATGTACTTCACGACGTCGCCTCACCCACCATCGCGGCGTACGCCGCGGCGTCCATGAGCTGCCCCAGCTCGGCGCCATCCTTCGGCTCGACGAGGATCATCCAGGCCTCGCCGTACGGGTCCGTGTTGATGACCTCCGGCTTCTCGACGAGCGCCTTGTTGGTGTCCACGACCTTCCCCGAGACCGGGGCGTAGAGGTCGCTCACCGCCTTCACCGACTCCACGACGCCGAACGGCTGCATGAACGTGACGTCCGCGCCGACCTGGGGCAGCTCGACGTAGACGACGTCCGAGAGGCGGTCCGCGGCGAACTTCGTGATCCCGACCCGCACCCGCTTCCCCTCGACCTTCGCCCACTCGTGTTCCTTGGAATAGCGCAGCTCCTTAGGGTACACGCGCCCCTCCCCCGAGCCGAGATCTTACGCCTTTTTCTCCCGCGCGTAAAACGGGAGCTTCGTCACGACGCCGGGGACCTGGCGGCCCCGGATCTCGACCGCGATCCGCTGCCCCGGCTCCCCGTGCTCCGGCGGCACGTACCCCAGCCCGATGCTCTTCTCCACGGTGGGCCCGAAGCTCCCGCTCGTGACCCGGCCGACCGCCGCGCCGTCGCGCTGGATCGCAAACCCGTGCCGGGCGATCGCGCGCTCCTCCAGGGTGAACCCGATCAGGCGCCTGGGGATTCCCTCGGCCTTCTGCCGCCGGAGGACGTCGGCGCCGACGAACTCGCCCTTCTGGAGCTTGACCGTCCACCCGAGCCCGGCCTCGATCGGGGTCGTGGTCTTGTCGATGTCGTTGCCGTGGAGGAGGAGGCCGGCCTCGAGCCTGAGCGTGTCGCGCGCGCCGAGCCCCGCGGCGAGCATGCCGTCCCTGCGACCCGCCTCGAGGAGCGCGTCCCACAGGGGCGCGGCGTCCCGAGACGCCGCGTAGATCTCGAACCCGTCCTCGCCGGTGTACCCGGTGCGCGAGACCATTGTCGCCCGGCCCGCGACCTCGACCTCCTGCCGGAACCAGTAGTACCTGATCCCCGCGAGCGCCGTCGGGGTC
>JAPVSX010000183.1:0-27806 GCA_047519495.1 Armatimonadota bacterium | reverse complement strand
CTATCACAAGCTCAGGCTACGCAACCGCGCGCAGGCCGCTGCCTTTGCCGTTGAAAAGGGCCTGCTCGGACCGCGCATCCCCCTTACCTCTCGTTAGGGGAGTGCCTGTCTGTCCCGAGCTGGAGCGCCTCGAGCCTGGAGCGTGGGCATCCGGCAGGATCGCAGGGCGCGCAGCCGGTCAGCCGCCGCCCATGTAGAGCGACTCCAGGCCCACGAGGCGCTGGGTCACGAGGACGACGATCAGCGCCATGGCGATGCTGATGGTCCCGGCAACTGCCGCCGTGGGATCAAAAGAAAAACGCAAGTAGTCGAACAGCTGGATCGGCAGCGGCGTAGTCCCCACGCCGCTGAGCAGCAGCGAGATGTTGAACTCGTCGTAGCTGGTCACGAAGGCGAAGATCGCGCCCGAGATGACGCCGCCCTTGATCAGGGGGAGCGTCACGCGCCGGAACGTCGTGACCGCGTTCGCCCCCAGGCTGCGGGCCGCCTCCTCCAGGCTCTGGTCGAACCGGACGAGGACCGCGCTCGTGATCAGGAACACGTAGGGGATGCAGATCAGCGTGTGGCCGATGACAAGCCCCGTGAATCCCGTCTTCCCCCACCCCAGCGCGTAGAAGAAGATGAGCAGCGCGATCCCGGTCAGGATCCCGGGCACTGCGAGCGGCGCGATCAGGAGGATGCGGAGCGCGTTTCGGAGGCGGCCCCCAAAGCGCACCAGCCACAGGCTGGCCATCGTCCCCATCACCGTCGCGATGGCGGTCACGATCGCCGCCAGCCTGAGGCTGAACGCGAGCGATCGGGTGAAGGACCGGCTCAGGGTGAAGGCCGCGAACCACCGGAGCGAGAGGCCCTCCGGGGGGAAGCGCAGGTACGCGCCTGAGTTCAGCGCGGCCAGCACGACGATCACGATGGGGGCCAGCAGGAAGGCGTAGACGAGCACCGCCGCGATGTTCACCCAGACCCGCTCGCTGCGCCTGACCATCGCGAGGCCCGTCAATCGGTCCGGGCGGCCCGGCCGAGCAGCCGGAGATAGGTCCACAGCGCCATCAGCGTGATCGCGAAGAACACGATCGCAAACGCGCTCCCGCCGGGCCAGTTGAACAGCTCGGTGATCGTACGGACGACCAGGATGGGGACGGTGAGGACGGTGAAGCCGCCGAGCAGGGACGGGATCACGTACGAACTGACCGTGAGGACGAACACCAGGATCGTCCCCGCGACCACCCCTGGCAGGCTCAGGGGGAGCGTCACGCGCCAGAACGCCCGCCAGGCGCCGGCGCCGAGCGAGCGCGCGGCCAGCTCGAGCTCGGGGTCGACGTTCTGGATCGTGCCGGCGATCGACAGCACCATGAATGGAATGAACACATGGGTCAGGCCGATCAGCACCCCGAGGTTGTTGTACATCAGGGGAATCGCCCGGAATCCGAGCGCGCGGAGCAGCTGGTTGATGAGGCCCGTGTCCTGCAAGAGGATCATCCAGCCGTAGGTGCGGATGAGCACGCCGACGATAAGCGGGGAGATCACCAGGATCATGAGCACGCCCCGCAGGCGCCGGGGCGCCCGGGCGAGCTGGTAGGCGAGCGGGTAGGCGAGCACCAGGCTCAGCGCCGTTGTGGCCATCCCGAGCCACATCGTGTGCCAGACGACGCTCCACGTAAACGGATCGCGCAGGATCCGCGCGTAGTTGGCGAACGTGAAGATGCGAAGGTAGGCGGCCCGCGGGCTCGGGGTCATCACGCTGATCACCAGCAGGTTGAGGTACGGGGCGACGAAGAACACGAGCAGCACGGCGAGCGCGGGCAGGACCAGGAGGTGCCGTCCCGAGATCCGGGACGCGGGCCGCGATTCTGCCGGACGCCCGCCCCGCGGGGCTGCCGGACGCCCGCCCTGCGATCCTGCCGGACGCCCGCCCTGCGAGGCTGCCGGATGCCCGCCCTGCGAGGCTGCCGGATGCCCGCCCTGCGGGGTTGCCGTCTCGGCGCGCGCGATGGACACGCCTACGCCTCACGCCCCGGCACGTTTTGGCTCACGCGCGCTTTGGCTCACGCCGTAGGCCCAGGCAGCGCCCACGCCGCCGCGGTGTCGAACGACACCGTGACCTGATCGCCGACCCGCTCGGGCGCAGCGGCCCGGCCCTGCACCCGCAGCAGGACGCCGTGCCCGACGTCCACGCGGAAATCGCTGAGGCTGCCCATGAAGGTGCGCTCCCGCACCACGCCCCGCAGGCGGTTCATGCCGTCGTGAGAGGCCGCGGCGTCCGGCTGCTCAAGCTCGATGTGCTCGGGCCGGACGCTGAGCATCGCGTCCATCCCCTCTCGGAGATCTGCCGTGCCGCAGGCCCGGACCACGCCGGCGCGCGTCTCGAGGACGAGCCGGTCGCCGGACCGGACCGTCACCCGGCCGGGCAGCAGGTTCGTCAGCCCGATGAACGCGGCCACCACAGCCGTCTGGGGCCGGTAGTAGATCTCCTCCGGCGTGCCGAACTGCTGCAGCACGCCGTCCATCAGGACGGCGACGCGGTCGGCCAGCACGAGCGCTTCCGCCTGGTCGTGAGTGACGTAGAGCGTCGTCGTGTGAAACTCGCGCTGCAGCGAGCGGACGTAGAAACGCATCTCCTCCCGCAGCTTCGCGTCGAGGTTGGCGAGGGGCTCGTCGAGCAGCAGCACGCGGGGGTTGATCACGAGCGCGCGCGCCAGGGCCGTGCGCTGCTGCTGGCCTCCCGAGAGCTGCCGGGGATGGCGCTTCCCCAGCGCGCTGAGCCCCACCCGGTCGAGGATCTCTGTCACCCGCCGGTCGATCTCGGCGCGGCTGTGGCCCCGCATCTCCAGGCCGAACGCGACGTTCTGCGCGACGGTGAGGTGGGGAAAGAGCGCATAGTGCTGGAACACCATCCCGCAGCTGCGCTTCTCCGGCGGGTCTGCGGTGACGTCTCGATCGCCCAGGACCACGCGGCCCTGGGTCGGCACGTCGAAGCCGGCGACCATCCGCAGCGTGGTCGTCTTGCCGCAGCCCGACGGCCCCAGAAGCGCGACCAGCTCGCCGGAGGCGAGCGTCAGGGTCAGGTCGCGGACGGCGACGACGTCTCCAAAACGCTTCGTTAGCTCTTGGAGGCTGAGGTCCGCCATCGCCGGTGGTCCACTAGCAGTGGCCGGTCACCTCGTGGTTCCACGCCTCCGTCATGGCCTCGCGGGCGCCCGAGGTGTTGAGCCAGACGTAGTCCCACCGCGGAATCCGGGTGAGCTGCTCCTGGGTCACCGGAATCAGCTTCGCCAGGTCGCTGCCGATCTTCACGTGGCTGTTGGCGGGCGTCCAGTAGAACTTCTCGGCCCACTTCTGTTGAATCGGCGGGCTGAGCCAGTAGTTGATGAACGCATAGCCCAGGTCCTTGAGCTTGCTCCCCACGGTGACATTCATGTCCTGCTCGAACATGCCGCAGTAGCCCTCCCTGGGGAGCACCCACTCCACGGGAAGGCCCTTGGCCTTGAGCAGGGCCCAGTCGGGGGCATCGATCACGCCCACATAGGTCTCGCCCTGCGTCAGCATCGTCTGCTCGGTGCCGCTGAAGTCCACCTGCCTCGCCGCGCAGAGGTTCTTGCCGATCCACTGGACCGCAGGCTGCCAGTTCTTGTAGCTCCCGGTCAGGACCTGCGCCATCTTCATGACGTGCTGAGGCTCGCCGGAGTTGCCGATCGTGAAGATCGTCGTCTTGTTCGCGTATTTGCTCAGATCCAGCCACGACGCCGGAGGACTCTGCACCTTATCGGTGCGATAGGTGATGCCGAGGGCCCCGACCAGGCCCAGCACCCCGACGTCGTTGGGCTGGCGCAGCGGCTTGGGCACGAACGCGAGATTCGGGACCTTGTCGAGCGGCAGCGGCGCGAAGAACCCCTCCAGGCGGAGCTGGGCCAGATAGGTCTCGTTGGTGACAAAGACATCATACGGCGGATTGTCCTTGCCGGCCGCCCGCATCCTGGCAAACCAGTCCTTGGCGAGCCCGATCGCGAGCTCAACCTTGGCCCCGGTCAGCGCCTCGAACGGCGGGATGTGCTCGTCTTCCATGAACTGCTGCCAGGTCCCCCCGTAACTCGTGACGATGAGGGTCTGGCCCTTGAATTGCTGGGGGGCCGCGAGCGCCGTCCCGGAGTCCCCGAAGGCGGCGACCAACGCGGATGCCGACGAGAGCCCCACGCCCAGGACCCCCAGCCGGCGGAGCAGCTCTCGCCGTGTGAGCCGCCCGTTCAGCCACGTGGAGAGCAGTTTCCGGATCTCCGGATCTTGTGCCGGGTGCCCTGTGCGCATCGTCCCCTCCGCCCCTGGGTGCTTTCAGCCCCGTAGAATGAGCACGACAATACGCAGGTTCTCGGAATCGCGAAGGGACTCCTTTCGGCACGTGCAGGAGCGCACGGGTGCGGCATCTGCCATCTGCTTGCGTGTCTTATGGCTTCGCAGCCCCGCGCAGGTTTCGCTCCGGGGGCCCGCCCACCGATGCAATGACGCCGTAATGATCGTCGCCAGCATGCCACACCTCGCAGCCGTGCCGCCGGGCCGCGGCTGCGATCAAGAGATCGACAAGGGGCGTGCGCCGACCTGTCCGGCTCAAGCTCTCCGCGAGCCCGCCCGCTGTGACGGCCTCGTCCCATCCAAGCGGAAGCAGCCCCAGTCCCCGCAAGTCGTCCTGAAGCGTCCGGCTCTCCTCGCCGGTCCCCGCGCCGGCAAGCAACTCCGCGATGATAGGGGCGACGATGGCCACGTCATCGCGCTGGAGGGCACGCGTGAGGTGGCGCCTGACCCCTGGGTCGCCCTTTGGGTGGTAGAATTCGATCCACGCCGAGGTGTCAACAAGCACGCGCATCAACGGGCCTCTCGCCAACGCCGCAGGTCTGCCTGAGTAAGGCTGAGCGGCACAGCCCCGGCGTGCTCGAGAAGGCGGCGCTGCCGCAGCCGTCTGACGTACTCGGCCAACGCAGCCTCGATCGCCTCACGCTTGGTCTTGGCCCCGGAGAGACGCTTCGCCTCCCCGATCAAACGCTCGTCAACAGTGATCGTCATTCGCACCATTTTTAGCACCTCATTTTGGTGATCATACCATACACCAAGTCTGAGGAGCAGCGCAAGCGTGGGCTCCGGGACGTGACGAGGAGGCGCGCCCGTCCTCTGACGCGCCTCTGTCATTCAGCAATCCCGGTATCAGCGTGTTCTCAGAAGTTCCACTGAATCAAGTTCCCCTGGCAGGTTCCGCACACCAGGCGAACCGGCGGCTCAGGCGGAGCCGGCCCGACCTCGAACGTCATGGGGGGCCATGCGCGCCGGTACGTCAGGTGCAGCGGACCCGGGGTTGCGGCCAGCGGCGTCCGAGACTGCGACGTAGGCGTCGGGCGCTGCGGCGTGGACGGCCCGGACGACCGGGAGTGCCAGGTGGTCCATCCGATACCCACGACCGCCGCGAGGATCAGCACCGCCACCACGAACGGACCGAGACGGCCGACGAACCGATTGAGACACATTTCTCCCCTCCACCCAGCGCCGCTCCGTAAGATCTTACTACCAGTTTTCCCACGAAAGCAGACAAAACTAACGAGGTCATGACGCAGGAAAGAACAGGTCCTCGCGGCCCGCAGGCCGGAGCCGCGCGCCTAGGGGCTCGCCCAGGCCCGGGGCACGAACAGCCGCTCCTGCATCCGGATCGCGAACCGGTCGGTCATGCCCGCCAGGAAGTCGCACACAGCGCGGTGGACGGTCACCTGCCCCCGCTCGATCAGGCCGCGGAACTCCTCGCTCATGTCCTCGGGATGCTCGACGAAGTACTCGAAGAGCTCGGCGATCAGGTGGTGGGTCTTGCCGACCTCGGCCTTGGCGGCCGAACCGTTGTAGACGTTCTCAAACAGGAAGTCCTTCAGCTCGTTGAGCGCGACGCGCACCTCGTCGCTCATCCCCAGGCGCGGGCGGTCCGCCGAGTGGGCCACGATGTCCCGGACGGTCGTGTCCACCCACTGGCCGCGCGTCTCCCCGAGAACGTCCCGGACGGACTTCGGGACGTCGCGCTCGGCGATCAGCCCCGCGCGGATCGCATCATCGGTGTCGTGGTGGACGTAGGCCACCCGGTCGGCCACCCGGGCGAGCTGGCCTTCGACGGTCACGGGGATCGTCTCGGGGAGCGCGTCCTCGATGCCGGGCAGGGTCTCCAGGTCCCGCGGCCCCTTCGAGTGGCCGCCGATCCCGTTCCGGACCTCCCACGACAGGTTGAGGCCGTCCTCGTACGCCCCTTCCCGGGTCCGGCGGCGCTCCAGCACCTCGACGATGCGCAGGCTCTGGACGTCGTGCCGGAACCCGCCGTGGCCGGCCATCAGCCGGTTGAGCTCGTCCTCCCCGGCGTGCCCGAACGGCGGGTGGCCCAGGTCGTGGGCGAGGACGATCGCCTCGGTGAGGTCCTCGTTGATCCGGATCGCCCGGGCGATGGTCCGGGCGATCTGCGCCACCTCAAGCGTGTGGGTCAGCCGCGTCCGGTAGTGGTCGCCCTCGGGAGCCAGAAACACCTGCGTCTTGTGCATCAGGCGCCGGAACGCCTTCGAATGCACGATCCGGTCGCGGTCCCGCTGGAACGCCGTCCGCAGGAAGTCCGGCGCCTCCGGGCGCTCGCGTCCGCGGGACCGGGCGCTCCGCATGCCGTGAGGCGACAGGATCCTGTCTTCCCACGCCTCCGTGACCTCGCGCGGCGTCATCGGCCTGCCGTCGCCCTCCTCGGCCCTCCCGCCGATTACCGGCGTACCGCGCCACACGCTTCAGCGCGACATCCCGGCGTGTGGCAGGCAATCGCGTGCCGCCGTACGGCCTACGGCCGTCTTCTCCCGGTGCGCGCTCCTACCGGTCGCGTTCGGCCCGCACCTGCTTCTCCCGCAGCGCTGCCTGGGCCGCGGCCAGGCGCGCCGTGGGCACACGGTACGGCGAGCAGCTGACATACGTCAGCCCCACCTGGTGGCAGAACTCGATGCTCGACGGATCGCCGCCGTGCTCGCCGCAGATGCCGAGCTCGATGTCGGGGCGGGTCTTCCGGCCCAGCCGGACCGCCATGTCGATGAGCGCGCCCACGCCCTCGCGGTCCAGCACCTGGAACGGGTTTTCCGGAAGGATCTTCTGATTGACGTACTGGAGCAGAAACTTCCCCTCGGCGTCGTCCCGGCTGAACCCGAAGATCATCTGGGTCAGGTCGTTGCTCCCGAACGAGAAGAACTCGGCGAGCCGGGCGATCCCATCGGCGACGACGCAGGCGCGCGGCACCTCGATCATCGTCCCGAACTTATAGCGGACCCGCACGCCCCGCTCGGCCATCACCTTCTCGGCGAGGGGCCGGAGCCGCTCCTCGACGACCCGCAGCTCGTTCACGTGGCCGACGAGCGGGATCATGATCTCCGGGTGTGTCCGCACGCCCTGCTTGGCGAGAATGCACGTGGCCTCGAGGATCGCCCGCACCTGCATGTCGATGATCCCCGGGAACAGGAGGCCGAGCCGGATGCCGCGCAGCCCGAGCATCGGGTTCTGCTCGCGCATTCCCGCGACCGCGCGCAGCAGCGCCTCCTTCTCCCGGAGGGTGCCCGGGGGCGTGCCCGGAGCGGTGCCCCGGATGCGCAGCTCCGTGACCTCGACCAGCAGTTCGTCGTAGCGCGGCAGGAACTCGTGGAGCGGCGGGTCGATCAGCCGGATGACGACGGTCGCGCCGGCCATCTCCTTGAGGATCCCGACGAAGTCCTCACGCTGGATCGGCAGCAGCTCGTCGAGCGCGCGCTGGCGGTCGATGTCGCTCCCGGCCAGGATCATCCGGCGGACGATCGGCAGCCGGTCCTCTTCGAAGAACATGTGCTCGGTCCGGCACAGGCCGATCCCCTCCGCCCCGAACGCCCGGGCGCGGGCGGCGTCGCGCGGATAGTCGGCGTTCGCCCACACCCCGAGCCGCCGGACCTTGTCGGCCCAGCCGAGCAGTGTCTGCAGGTCCCGGTCCTTGCTGAGGTCGGGGTCGATCGTCCGGATGGCCCGCCCGAAGACCTCCCCGGTCGTCCCGTCGATCGAGATCGGCTCACCCTGGCGGATGACCGTCGCGTTGACGGTGAGCTGCCTGGCCTGAGGGTCTACCCGGATCGCCTCCGCGCCGGCGACGCAGGGCTTGCCGAGCCCCCGGGCCACCACGGCCGCGTGGCTGGTCGCCCCTCCGCGGGCGGTGAGAATGCCGCGGGACACCAGCATCCCGTGGACATCGTCGGGGTTCGTCTCGGGACGGACGAGGATCACCGCCAGGCCGTTGCCGCCGATCTCCACTGCGGTATCGGCGTCGAAGACGGCGGCGCCGGTCGCCGCGCCCGGGGAGGCGTTGAGTCCCCTGGCCAGGAGCTTCCCCTCGCGCTCGGCGGCGGCCTTGTCGTCGGGATCGAAGCGGGGCAGGAGCAGCTGGTAGATCTGCTCCGGTTCGACCCGCATGAGCGCTTCGTCCCGGGTGATCAGCTTCTCACGGACCATGTCCACCGCGACCTTGACCGCGGCCTGCGCCGTCCGCTTCCCGCTGCGCGTCTGCAGCATCCACAGCCGGCCGCGCTCGACCGTGAACTCGAGGTCCTGAATGTCCTTGTAGTGGCGCTCGAGCATCTTCGCGACCTTCTGGAACTGTCCGTAGACGGTCGGCAGCTCGTCCTTCATCTGGCTGATGGGGTGCGGCGTCCGGATGCCGGCCACCACGTCCTCGCCCTGGGCGTTCGGCAGGTACTCGCCGTACAGCGCCTTCTCGCCGGTCGCGGGGTCCCGGGTGAAGGCGACGCCGGTCGCGCTGTCCGAGCCCATGTTGCCGAAGACCATCGCCTGGACGTTGACCGCGGTCCCGAGGTCGTGCGGGATCTTGTTGAAGTTCCGGTAGTCCACCGCGCGCTTCCCCATCCAGGAGTCGAACACCGCGCGGATCGCCATCTCGAGCTGGACCCAGGGATCGGTGGGGAACTCGACCTGCGTCTCCCGCCGGATCAGATCCTTGAACGCCTGGGTGATCTCCCGGAGGTCCTGGGCAGTGAGGTCGGTGTCGAGGTGCGCCCCGACCCGGCGCTTGTGCGCCTCGATGATCCGCTCGAACCTCTCCCCGGGCACGTCCAGCACGATCTTCCCAAACATCTGGACGAAGCGGCGGTGCGCGTCCTCCGCGAACCGCTCGTTTCCCGTCGCCTCGGCCAGGCCGCGGAGGGTCTCCTCGTTCAACCCGAGGTTGAGGACGGTATCCATCATCCCCGGCATCGAGAACTTCGCCCCGGACCGGACGGAGACGAGGAGCGGGGCCTTGGGATCGCCGAACCGCTTCCCCATCTTCCGCTCGACGGTGGCAAGCGCGCGGCGGACCTCGTTCATCAACCCGGGCGGGAACGTCTTGCCCCGCGCGTTGTACTCGTTGCAGACCGCGGTCGTGATGCTGAACCCGGGGGGCACGGGGAGGCCGACGCGGCTCATCTCCGCGAGGCCGGCGCCCTTGCCGCCGAGGAGGTCGCGCATCGAGGCGTTGCCCTCTTCGAACAGCCAGATCCGCTTCGTGGCCGCACCTCCGCGCCTGACCGCGCCCGCGGCGACGTCACCGCCAGACCGGCGGGCGGGGCTGCCAGATCGGCGGGTGGAGTTGGCCCGGCGCGGTAACGTGCGGGAAGCGCTGAGGGTTCTCGTGGGCGTACGCACTGCCATGCTGAACTCACCTCACCTCATCACAGTTGGTTCGCAAAATCTCTAACTCGATGTAGTTAGGAGGCTGCCGCCGGCTTTCCTTCTCCCACCACCACGCGGGAGAGGTTCGCGACCTTCCCGATCAAGTTGCGCACGTCCCGGAGAAGGCCCAACCGGTTCGCCCGGACAGCCGTGTCCTCAGCCATCACCAGTACATCTGTAAAGAATCGATCGACCGGATCGGCGAGCCTGCTCAGGTCGCCGAGCGCCTCCCCATACCGTCCTGCCTCGAGCGCCGACAGGACCCGTGGCCGTGTGGCTTCGAGGGTGCTGAGCAACGCACGTTCCGCCGGATGCGCAAGACCGTCCGGCTGCACTGCGCCGTCAAACTCAGCCGGGAGAATACGGGAGGCCCGGTCGAATGCCATGTAGACGCGGGAAAACTCGGGGCGCTGTCGGAACGCCCACAAGGCCCGAGCGCGTGCCGCCGCATCGGCCGGGTCATCGCACCAGGCAAACACGGCGTCTACGGTATCGTAGCTGATGCCTTCCTCGATGAGCGCGCTCCGAAGGCGCTGCCAGATGAGATCAAGGGTGAGTTCGCAGGCCTCCGTGCGCCCTGTCTGATCCGTGATTCCGTAGGCGTCGAGGACCGCGGAGGCGAGCTCGCTTCGGATCTTCACCCTGATCCGTCGATCCAGAATAATCGAGACAATTCCCTGCGCCGCCCGGCGCAGCCCGTACGGATCCTCTGATCCGCTCGGGATGATCTTCTGAGCCAGTGCGCCGACCAGCGTATCCGCCTTATCCATGAGCGCGAGGTACGCGCCGATTTCAGACCGAGGCAACGCCGCGCCCCGAGGAAGGTATTGTTCCCCGATCGCGTCGGCCACGGACGCCGGCTCGCCGTCGAGTCGCGCGTAGATCCCGCCGATCGTGCCCTGGAGCTCGGGCAGCTCCCGGACCATCTGCGTGACGAGATCGGCCTTGCTGAGGTGCGCGGCCCGGGCGAGGTGCGCCCCGCGCTGCGGCTCGAGGCCGAGCATCTGCCGGAGGCGGTCGGCAAGATGCTCGAGCCGCTGCGTCTTCCGGGCCATCGTCCCCAGCCGGTCGAGGAAGACGAGATCCGCGAGCTCCGGGACGCGGGCCGCGAGCGGGCGCTTCCGATCCTCTTCGAAGAAGAACCGGGCGTCGGCCAGACGGGCCCGGAGGACCCACTCGTTTCCTTCGCGGACGGTGCCGAGGCCGCGCGTCCCGCCGTTGCGCACGGCAACAAACGCCGGCAGCAGCCGGCCCCCCGCGTCCTCGACGGCAAAGTACTTCTGGTGGTGCTGCATCACCGTGATCAGGACCTCGCGCGGCAGCGTCCGAAACTCCTCGGCGAAGCGGCCCGCAAACGCGGTCGGCCACTCGACGAGCTGCACCTGCTCCTCGAGCAGGTCCGGATCCAGGATCGGGTGGCCGCCGGCCTGGCGCGCGGCGCCGGTCACCTCCTCTGTGATCCGCCGCCGCCGCTCGGCCGGATCGAGCACGACGTACCCGCGCCGGAGCGCGGGTTCGTAGGCGTCGGCGGACGGCACCGCAAGCGCGCGAGGGTAGAGCGCGCGGTTCCCGACCGTCTTGCGGCCCGACCGGACGCCGGCGAACTCGCAGGGAACGACCCGGCGGCCGAGCAGGGCCAGGAGCCACCGGACCGGCCGCGCGAACCGGACGGTCCCTGTTCCCCACCGCATCGGCCGGGGAAACGTGAGGCCCTGGCCGAGGCCCGGCAGGAGCTCGGCGAGCACGCGGACACTCGGGCCGCCCGGCTCCCGGCGCACGGCATAGACGTACTCGCCCTGCGGCGTCGTCCGGCGCTCGAGCGTGCCCACCGGCACCCCCTGCGCGCGGGCGAACCCCTCGGCCGCCTGCGTCGGGCCGCCCTCGGGCGTGAACGCCACCCGCGCCGCCGGGCCCCGCACCTCACGGACGAGATCCTCCTGGCGGGCGGCGACCGCCTCGGCGATCAGCACGAGGCGCCGGGGCGTGGAGTAGGCACGGATCTCGCCGGCGGGAATGCGCGCGGCCTCGAAGGCCGCCGCCGCGGCCTCGCGGAGCTGGCGGGCGCCGTCCCATGCCGCGGCGGGGGGCAGCTCTTCCGTCCCGATCTCGAAGACGAGGCGCGCCCCAGAGCTCGGCTTGCCGCGTCCGCGCCGGCCGCTCAACGGCTTACCGCACTGGGACGGCGCACCTGCGCCGTGTCGGCGGCTGGAGAGCGGTGGAGCAGCGGCCAGCCCAACTCCTCCCGCCGGGCGACGTACAGCTCCGCGCACCGCCGGGCGAGCGCGCGGCACCGGCCCATCAGGCTGGCCCGCTCCGCGACCCCGACGGCCCCCCGCGCATCGAGCAGGTTGAAGACGTGGGAGCACTTCAGCACGTGGTCGTACGCCGGCAGGACGAGGCGGGCGTCGAGGAGCCGCCCCGCTTCGCGCTCGTACGCGTCGAACAGGCTCCGCAGCGCCGCAACGTCCGCGGCCTCGAACGCGTGGATCGAGTACTCGAACTCCTCCTGCTGCCGGACCTCACCGTAGGTAATCCCCGGAGCCCAGACGAGGTCGAAGACATTGTCCTTTCGCTGGATGAACTGGGCGATCCGCTCCAGGCCGTAGGTGATCTCGGCGGAGATCACGGAGAGCTCCATCCCTCCGACCTGCTGGAAGTAGGTGAACTGCGTGATCTCCTGCCCGTCCAGGAACACCTGCCAGCCTAGCCCCCACGCGCCGAGCGTCGGAGCGCCCCAGTCATCCTCGAGAAACCGGAAGTCGTGGTCGCGCAGGTCGATCCCGAGGGCGCGGAGGCTCGCGATGTAGAGGTCCTGCACGTCATCCGGCGAGGGTTTGAGGATCACCTGATACTGGTAGTGCAGGTAGAGGCGATTGGGGTTCCGGCCGTAGCGGGCATCGGCCGGGCGGCGGCTCGGCTGCACGTACGCCACCTTCCACGGCTCCGGCCCCAGCGCGCGCAGGAACGTCGCGGGATGCATCGTCCCGGCCCCGACCTCAACGTCGTAGGGCTGCGCGATCACACATCCCCGAGCGGCCCAGTAGCGCTCCAGGCCGATCAAGAGTTCCTGAAACGTCATGCACTCCTCCTGCGGTTGTCCGTCCGTGGCGCCGGAGGGACCGGCGGGCGGTGTCGTGCTCCGGGGGGCTTAGCCGATGCCGAGCGGCTCCTCTTCACGCTCCCGCCGCAGCGGCAGCGAGTTCAGGATGCTCGCGAGCGCGAAGAGCGCAAGGCCCGCGGCCGCCCAGGTGAGCGGCATCTCCATCACCTTATCGTCGGTGTGGATTCGCACGAGGCCGGAGGGACCCGGCCGCACGACCCGTTGCGCCTCTTCCATCGCCGAGCTGAAGTGCACGAGCGCGCGCTTTGCCCGCTCCAGATCGATGTCCACTGGGACCACCTCCGCAAGCCTATCTTACCATGCCCGCGAGGACTTTGGCTGTGGCTCCCGCAGGCGGCCGATCACGAGCGGCGCCCGGAGCTTCGCCTCCAGCCGGTACTCCAGGTGCGCCTGCACGAGGCGCGCGAGCTCGCGCCGCTCCTCGGGCGGGATCCGGAGCCGGCTCGACCGGCCGGGGGGCAGCCGCAAGAGGTAGGCGCATGTCGCGAGCACGCCGGGAAGGGCGCGCAGGGCGTCCCCATCCCGGGCGGCGCACGCCGGGCAGAGAGCCCCCCCGAGGGCGGGGCTGAACGCCCATGCCTCCGCCGGACGGCCGCCCGCCCGCGGGAGCGCGCGCCCGCACCCCACGCACGTCTCGCTCTCGGGCCGGTACCCGAGATCGGCGGCCAGGTGGAGCGCGAACCACAGCGCCACGAGCTCGGCCTCCTCCTCCCCTGCCCCCTCGAGCGCCGCGAGCGCGTGCCGCACCAGGGTGAACACACTCTCGTGCGCGTCGCGTTCGGGGAGGAACCGGTCCACGAGCTCGGCGACATACGCGGCGTACGCGGACCGGAGCAGGTCGGCGCGGAGGCCCGGAAACGCCTCCAGGACCTCTACCTGGGCGATCACGTCCAGGGTTTTCCCCCGGGCCAGCAGGAACCGCGCGTGGGTGAACGGCTCGACGCGCCCGCCGAGGCGGCTCGTCGTCTTGCGGACCCCCCGCGCCGCCGTCCGGAGCTTCCCGTGCTCCCGGGTCAGGAGCGTCACCACCCGGTCGGCCTCTCCCATCGCCTGCTGCCGCAGGACGATCCCTTCCGCTTTATAGACGGGCATGAGGTGCGCGCAGCGCCCCCCGGCCAAACGGGCGTGGGAGCAGGTCGCGCAGGGCGACCACGTCGGGGGTCCCGCGCGAGGGCGCCAGGACGACGGTCTCGACCCCGAACTCGTCCATCACCTGGCGGCACGCGCCGCAGGGGGAGATGCCGGGCGGCCCCACCACCGCGACCGCCACGAGGCGGCGCCGGCCGGCCGCGACGGCGCCGTGAATCGCGACGCGCTCAGCGCACAGCGTCAGTCCGTATGAGGCGTTCTCGACGTTGGCGCCGGCGAAGATCGAGCCGTCCACCGCCAGGACCGCCGCGCCGACCGGGAAATGGGAGTACGGCGCATAGGCCCGTCGCCGCGCCCGCTGCGCCGCCCGCACGAGGCGGCCGTAGGCCGCCGGTCCGGCCGGGGACGCCGAGGCGCGCACCGGCCGGGCAGGGCGGCGCGTGGAGCCGGAACGTCGCGGGCGGCGCGCAGGCATGGCCGTGTGGGGAGTTCGCTGGGCGCGGGTGACATCCTGTGCGGTCGAGCGGGGAGAGTGATCTTCGGGCACGAATTCCCTGTCGTGAAACGGGCCGGAACGGCCTTTCGGAGGACCGCATGAGCAGACCCGCGAACCGGCGCACCAGTCACCCGTACCACATGTACGACGCGATCCAGGGGCAGCCGGAGGCGTTCGCCCGCGTGGCGGCGCGCACCGGGACCGCGGCGGGCCCACACCTGCCGCGGATCGCCGAGGGCGCGCGGCTCTTTCTCGTCGGCATCGGCACGTCTCATCACGCGGCGCAGGTCGGCGAGCATCTGTTCCGGACCTGCGCCGGCGACGCGGACGCGCGGGCAGTCCATGCGTTCGACTTCGCGCTCTACGGGCCGCCCCTCACCCCCCGGGACGTCGTCGTCGGGATCAGCCACCGCGGCACCAAGCGGTACACGGCCGCGTCGCTCGCGCGGGCCCGGGAGGCAGGATGCATGACCGTGCTCATCACCGGCGAAGGCGCTGCCCCCGACGGTGCGCGCGCCGACGTGACCCTGCACACCGTCCCGCAGGAGATCTCCTCGGCCCACACGATCAGCTACACTGGCGCGATCGCCGCGTTGGCCGCCCTGGCCGAGCAGGTGGGCCGCCACCGCAGGGGGACGGCCCCGCTCCCTCCGGGGTTTCTGCGGGACGCAATGCCGGCGGCGCTCCGCGCCGCGCTCGAGACCGAGCCGGATGCGGCGGCGTTTGCAGGCGAGCACGCGGGACGGCGCCGCATCTGGCTTGTGGGGGGTGGCCCGAGCGCGGTGACCGCCCAGGAGGCCGCCCTCAAGATCAAGGAAACCTCGTACCTGCAGGCCGAGGGCATGTCCGTAGAAGCACTGCTGCACGGACCGCTCCAGTGCACGGAGGCCGGCGACCTCTTCGTGCTCGTGGCCCCCGCGGGCGCGGCGCAGGCGCGGGTCATCGAGGCCGCAGGACAAGTCGAAGCGATCGGGGCGCCGTTCCTCGTCGTCGGCGACGGGACCGCCGAGGTGCTCCGGCGCGGCGCGGCGGGACGGTGGGCCGTGCCCGCGGTCCCCGAGCCGTTCACCGCCCTCACGTGCGTCGTCCCGATGCAGTTGCTCGCGTACCACCTCGCGCTGGCGCGCGGGACGAACCCGGATGGGTTCCGCCTCGAGGATCCCCGCTTCGCCCGCGCCTACGCGCTCGTCAGGCTGTAACCGCCGGACCCCTGTCCGAACGGACAGGTCGCGGCGCTGGCCCGCGTCTCGGGGATGCGCGGCCGGAGGTAGCGTACGCTGGGATACGGGGAGCCGGCACCACGCGGCCCGCCCCAAGGGACGGAAACGATGGCAGGCCTGACGAAGCGCACGGCGCATGCGCCCGCCGACGACCGGCACACGCGCGAGCTGCGGATCCTCGCCGCGATCGCGGAGGCGCTCAACAGCGCCCCCGACGTGCAGCGCGCGCTGGAGCGCACGCTCAGGATGGTGGCCGACTTGCTGGGCCTCCATACGGGGTGGGTCTGGCTGCTCGATCCGGAGTCGCGCCAGTTCTACAGCGCCGCCGTCCGGAACCTGCCCCCGTACCTGCAGGAGCCCGTGCGCATGACCGGCCGCTCGTGCTGGTGCATCGAGACCTTCCGGGACGGCGAGCTCACCCCCAAGAACATCGACGTGCTCGAGTGCAGCCGCCTCCGCCCCGCGGTGAAGAAGCAGGCGACCGACCAGACCCGCGGGCTCGGGTATCACGCGAGCATCCCGCTGTACTTCCAGGACAAGCCGCTCGGCATCTTGAACGTCACGGGACCGTCGTGGCGGCAGCTCACTGCGGACGAGCTGCGCATTCTGTCCACGATCGGCTACCAGGTGGGGATCGCGATCGAGCGGGCGCGCCTCGCCGAGGACAGCGCGCGCCTCGCCCGGGCCGAGGAGCGGGCCCGCATCGCGCGGGAGATCCACGACACCCTGGCGCAGGCCCTGACGGCGATCGCCCTCCACCTCGACGGGGCCGTGCGCAACCTGGACAGCCGGCCGCAGCGGGCGAGGGCCCGCGTCGTGCGCGCGCTTGAGGTCGCACGCGAGAGCCTCGAGGCAGCGCGCCGGTCCGTGCTCGACCTCCGGACCGCCCCGACCGCCGGGAAGCCCCTGCCGGAGGCGCTGGCGGCCCTGGGTCGGGCGCTGACGGCGGAAACGGGCGTGCGCGTGCACGTCCGCGCCGCCGGGGACCACGCGCTCGCGCCCCGGATCGAATCGGAGCTGTTTCGCATCGCGCAGGAGGCGCTGACCAACGTCCGCCGGCACGCCCATGCCAAGGAGGTCGAGATCACTCTGCGGTCGACCCCGCGCCGCATTCGCCTTTCGGTGCGGGATGACGGTCAGGGCTTCACGCCCGGGACGGTCCCCGAGGGACGGTTGGGGCTGGTCGGCATGCACGAGCGGGCGCAGCTCCTGGGGGGATGGCTCCGGGTCACGAGCGCGAGGGGGCGCGGCACGACCGTGACGGCCTCGGTGCCTGGGCCCGGGCCTGCGCCTGTGCCTACGACGTGATCCGCGTGCTCGTCGTGGACGACCATCCCGTCGTGCGGGAAGGCCTCGTTGCGATTCTCGAGGACGAGGAGGACTTTCAGGTTGCGGGAGCGGTCGGCTCCGCGGAGGACGCTCTCACCCTCGCCCCCACAGTCCGGCCCGACGTCATCCTTCTCGACCTGGAGCTGCCCGGGATGAGCGGGGTGGACGCGATCCCCAAGGTCGCGGCGGCCGTTCCGGACGCTCGGGTGATCGTGCTCACCGCCTATGATACCGACGAGCGCGTGCTCGGCGCGATCCGGGCGGGGGCCCGCGGCTACCTCCTCAAAGGCGCGCCGGCCGACGAGATCGCCCGGGCGATCCGGGCAGTCCATGCCGGCGGCTCGTATCTCGCATCCCGCATCGCGGCCAAAGTGCTGGCGCAGGTGCGGAGCCCCCGCCGCTCCACCGTGTTGAGCGAACGGGAGCGCGCGGTGCTGCGCCTCGTCGCGGACGGCCTGGCCACGAAGCAGATCGCCCGCCAGTTGGGGATCACCGAGCGGACGGTGAAGTTTCACGTGAGCTCGATCATGAACAAGCTCGGGGCCGACACCCGCGCCCAGGCCGTGGCGGAAGCGGCCCGCCGCGGGCTCCTCTGACCCCGGCCTGATCCACGATCCGGACAACCTGTCCCGCCGGACAGGCACCACGCTTCCCGAAAGGCCGGGTCCCTTGTCTGTGCCCGCGTGCGGTCCGCTCCGGCCTCGGAACGCGCACACTGGAGGCTGCGCCTTTCCCGTGTGGGTCCGGCGGGTCCGGCTGCACGCAAACGGGCGCACGTAGTGGAGGCGGATGATTCGATGGAGATTCGCGATTCGGTTGTCCTGATCACCGGGGCGTCCCGGGGCCTCGGCCGAGAGACCGCCCGGGCGTTCGCCCGTCGCGGGGCGCGGTTGATCCTGACCGCCAGGGGCGCGCCGGCGCTTGAGGACGCCGCGGCGGCCCTTCGACGCGAGGCGGGCGAGGATCCACGCGAGGATCCGTTCGTTCTGCCGGATGACGTCCTGGCGCTGCCCGGCGACGCCGCCGACCCGGCACACGCCGAGCGGCTCGTCCGCGCCGGACTCGCCCGTTTCGGCCGCATCGACGTGCTCATCAACAACGCTTCTGTGCTCGGCCCCTCGCCCATGCCGCGCCTTGAGGCCCTATTCCCGCGGGCGTTCGACGAGATCGTCCGCGCGAACGTCACCGGCCCGCTCCACCTGGCGCAGCTCGTCCTGCCGCAGATGAAGGCGCGGCGGGACGGCGTGATCATCAACGTCACCTCGGATGCCGGCGTGGAGGCCTATCCCGGCTGGGGCGGGTACGGAGCCAGCAAAGCGGCGCTCGAGCACCTCTCGCGTGTCCTGGCGGCCGAGCTCCAGGACACGGGCGTCCGCGTGTACGTCGTGGATCCCGGGGAGATGAACACCCAGATGCACCGGGAGGCCGAGCCCGGGGTGGATCTGTCGCACCTGCCGGGGCCGGAGGTCTCGGCGCCGGCCTTCGTCCGGCTCGCCGAGGAGGAAACGGCGCCGTTCGGGCGGTTTGCCGCTCAGCAGATGCCCACCAGGGCTCATGAGGCCGCCGCAGCCACGTCCCACTGAGGAGAGGCCGAGGATCACCATGCCCCTGGCAACGCTTCCTGAGCGCTCAGATGTGCTGGAGTTTACGCTGCCCCCGGAGTTGGAGGCGCACGAGCCGCCGGAAGCCCGCGGCCTCCGGCGCGACCAGGTGCGCCTCCTCGTCACGTTCCGCGCGAACAACCGCGTGGTTCACGCGCGCTTCACCGACCTGCCGGAAATGCTCCGCCCCGGCGACCTCCTGGTGGTGAACGACTCCGCCACGCTGCCCGCTGCGCTCCCGGCCCGGCGCCCGGACGGCACCACGGTGGCCCTCCACCTGTCCACGCGGCTGGCGGCCGGGCTGTGGATCGTCGAGCCCCGGCAGGCGGGGGTCGCAGCGGGGGAGACCCTGTCCCTTCCGGGTGGAGGATGTGCGCACATCCTGGTCCCCTACCCCGAGTCGACTCGCCTCTGGATCGCGCAGCTCGACCTGCCCGCGCCGCCGCTCGAGTACCTCGCGCATTTCGGCCGGCCGATCACCTATCCGTACGCGCGCGGCGAGTGGCCGCTCGAGATGTACCAGACCACCTACGCCCGTGAGCCGGGATCGGCGGAGATGCCGTCGGCAGGACGGGCGCTCACCCCCGAGGTCCTGGCGCGCCTCGCCGGCCGCGGCATCGGGATCGCGCCGCTTACGCTGCACACGGGCGTGGCCAGCCTCGAGCGGGACGAACCTCACATCGAGGAGTGGTACCGGGTGCCGCCGGAGACCGCCGAGGCGGTCGAAGGAGCGCGGCGGGGCGGCCGGCGGGTCGTCGCGGTCGGCACGACGGTCGTCCGCGCCCTCGAAAGCGCGGCGGGGGCCGACGGCCGGGTCATCGCCTCCCAGGGCTGGACCGGCCTCGTCATCACGCCGGCCCGGGGCGTGCGCACCGTGGATGGCCTGCTCACGGGGTTTCACGAGCCGCGGGCGTCGCATCTTGCGATGCTCGAGGCGGTCGCCGGGCGGGACCACCTCGAACGCGCGTACCGGGCCGCGCTGGGGGCCGGGTACCTCTGGCACGAGTTCGGGGATCTGCACCTGATCCTCTAGCCCGGGGCCCGCCGTGGAGGGCCCGCGGGATGGGTCAGGTTACAGCGCGGTTTTCTCTTCCTCGGGCGCCGGGACGAGGCGGGTGATCCGGACCCGCGTGATCCGCTGGCCGAGCGTCTTCTCCACGCGCAGCTCGGCGCTGGGGAGCGAGACGGTCTCCCCCTGCGCCGGGATCCGTCCCAGCTGCGCGTAGATCAGGCCCCCGATCGTGTCCACGCTCTCGTCCTCGTCGGGCAGGCGCAGGTCCAGCACCTCGTTCACCTCGTGGATGTGCGTCCGCGCGTTCACGATGGCGGTGTGGTCGTCGAGGAGCTGGATCGGCTTCTCCTCGAGATCGTACTCGTCCTGGATCTCGCCGACGATCTCCTCGAGGAGGTCCTCCATCGTGACCAGGCCCGCGGTCCCTCCGTACTCGTCCAGGACGATCGCCATCGACACCTTTTTCCGCTGCATCTCCTTGAACAACTCGTCGACCTTCTTGGTCTCGGGGACAAAGAACGCCGGGCGCTGCACCTCCACCACGGACTGGTCGAGGCGGCCCTGGCGGAGCGCCGGGATCAGGTCGCGCATGTAGACGACCCCCACGATGTGGTCGACGCTGCCCTTGTACACGGGGAGCCGCGAGTGCCCCTGCTCCATCACGGTTCCGATCGCCTCGTTGATCGTCGCGGCCTGGGGGACGCCGACGATGTCGATCCGGGGGCGCATCACCTCGCGGACGACCGTATCCCCGAACTCAAAGATGGAGTGGATCATCTCGCGCGCTTCTTCCTCGATGACCCCCTCCTCCTCGCCGACCTGCACAAGGAACCGGAGCTGCTCCTCCGTCACGACCGGCGGCTTCGTCGTGATCGGCGCGCCGAACGGACGGATCAGAGCGGTTGCCAGGAGCGCGAGCACGCGGATCAGCGGCCGGAACAGCCGGTCGAAACCGGCGATCGGCCCCGCGACCCACAGCGCCATCCGATCCGCGTGGCGGGCCGCAAGCGTCTTCGGGGCCAGCGCCGAGACGATCAGCACGAGCAGGGTAACGCCGACGAACGCGGCCCACTCGCCGCCGAGCCGGCTGAAAAGGCTGAGGGCGATCGAGGTGGCCAGGACGGCCGCGCCGACGTCGGCCATCGTGTTGCCAGCGAGGAGCGTGGTCAGGAGGCGACCGGGATCCTCGAGCAGGCGGTGAGCGGTCTGCGCGCGGCGGTCGCCGCGGTCGCGCAGGCGCCGGAGCACAAGACGGTTGGACGCAAACAGCGCGGTCTCAGACGCGCTGAAAAACGCCCCAAAGAGAATCAGGATGACGAGCGCAACGAGCCGAAGGGCGAGACTCGAGCCCTCCAAAGGAAATCAACCTACCCTTCCCGAGCGGGACGCCGGTTGTAGATTCAGTGTGGTGATCAACGCACCGACATTATACCACAGGGCTCCGGAGTCTAACGCCGGGCGCGCAGACCGCCCCACAGGAAGGCCGCAAAAAACAGCACGGCCAGCAGCACCGGCAGCCCGCGCGTCAGCGCGTGAGACGCCGCGAACAGATGCGGGAGAAAGAGAAATGCCCCGACCGCGGCGGCGCACGCCGACGCCATCAGCACCGCCGCCGATGCGACGTCCTTGACAGCCGCCGCCCGCGCGTCCGCCCCCGGATGCACAATGTCCGTCAGCAGCTCGATCGAGGTGTTGAAGAGCTCCGCGGCGAGGACAAGCCCGATCGTGACGGCGAGCACGCCCAGCTCGACTGCGGTGAGCCCGAAGGCGACCGCCGCCACGAACATGACGGCCGCAATGATGAGCTGCACCCGGAAGTGCGGCTGGGTGCGGCCCGCGAGGGACAGCCCCCGGAGCGCGCAGGCCATGGCCTGGCGAAACGACCGGGGCCGTGCCGGTTTCACCGCCACTGCCTAGCGACCGCCCTTGGCTGCCGTCCCCAGGATCTTGTCGAGCAGCTCTTTCTGCCTGGACCACATCGCCGAGGCGCCCGCCTCGGTCTCGTCCTCGTGGCCCAGGAGGTGCAGGAGGCCGTGCACCGTGAGCAGCGCGACCTCGCGGCGGAGGGGATGCTTGAACTGCCGCGCCTGGTCGCGGGCGCGCTCGAGGGAGATGACGATGTCGCCGAGCGCAGGCTCGCCCTCGGTGCGGTCGTCGGGCTCCATGGGAAAGGCGAGCACGTCGGTGGGCTGGTCCACGCCGCGGTACTCCCGGTTCAGCACCTGGATGTAGGCGTCGTCCACGAGGGCCACGCTCACATCGGGCGGCTCCCGGTAGCCCTGGAGCCGCAGCGCCTTGGTGACCACGTCCCGGATGAAGTCGGTCTCGACCGCGA
Organism: Armatimonadota bacterium; assembly: GCA_047519495.1. Classification (GTDB taxonomy): domain Bacteria; phylum Sysuimicrobiota; class Sysuimicrobiia; order Sysuimicrobiales; family Segetimicrobiaceae; genus JAPVSX01. The sequence goes on along the minus strand of JAPVSX010000183.1, from coordinate 5,883 downwards.
TTTTGTTTTGTAAATTGGTGATCCAGACTTCCATCCGCGCTTCGCCTCGCCCGAGAGGTTCGGCTCTCCCGCACCGGGCACCTGCTGTCGGCGCGAGACGCGGAACGGCGAGGCGGCGCTACGGTGCGCGGCCTTCCATGAGGCGCCGGAACCGGAGGAGCATGCGGTCGCGCACGGCGCGCCGGCGCGGAACGACGAGGATCGTGTCGTCGCCGGCCAGCGTGCCGACGACGTCGTCCCACTGCATCTCGTCGATGGCGGCGGCGACGGCGTTGGCGCGGCCGGTAAGGGTGTGGATGACAACCAGGTCCTCCCCCGCGTCGGCCGAGAGCACGTACTCGTTCACCGCGTGCTGGAGGCGGCGGAGGACGTCGGCCGGTGACGGGCGCTCGGGCGCGACGTAGTGAGACCGCCCGTCTGTCCACGGCGCCTTCACCAGGCCGAGGCGCTTGATGTCCCGGGACACCGTCGCCTGGGTCACGACGAGCCCCTGGCGCCGGAGGTGGCCGACAAGCTCGTCCTGCGTCTCGACGGGCTGCTGCGCGATGATCTCGCGGATCCGCCGCTCGCGCTCTGCGCGGCTGGAGTCGCGCACCGGTCGTATTGGCGCACGCGCGTATTGGCGCACGCCGTAGGCACGGCCCCGGGGGCGGGGGCTGCGCGGCGGGCGGGCCGTGTGGGGGCTGCGCGCCGGTCCGTCCTGAGCTGAGCCGGCGTGGGAAGCGGCCATCGGGTTACCGGGGACGGCTGCGCCCCGGCGACGGCGCCGCTTCAGGCCCCGCGGTCTCGCGTTCCACCGGCGCAGCGGGCAGCCCTGCGAGCCAGGAGAGGTTCCGGGCGATCGCGGCGCGCGCGGCCTGCATCTGCTCGGCGACGCGCTCCGGGGCCGTCCCGCCCGCGGACCGCTTGTTCGCCACGGCCCCGGCGGGGGTGGTGACCTCCCTGATCGCCCCCGCGAGCGCCGCGTCGAGGAGCGGGCTCTGCGTGCCGAGCTCGGCGGCCGAGAGCTCCCACAGCTCCTTGCCGTGGTCCTGGGCGTAGAGCACGATCCGGCCGACGAGGTCGTGCGCCTCCCGGAACGGCACCCCGCGCCGCGCGAGCGCGTCCGCGATCTCGGTCGCGCCCATGAACCCCCCGCGGAGCCGGGCGGCGATCCGCTCGGTGTTGAACCGGATCCCGTAGAGCACCAGGCCCATCACCTGGAGGCTCGCGTTCGCGGTATCCACCGCGTCGAACGTGGCCTCCTTATCCTCCTGCAGGTCGCTGTTGTACGCGAGAGGGAGCCCGCGCAGCATCGCGAGCAGCGTCACGAGATCGCCCAGGGTCCGCGCCGCCTTGCCGCGGACGAGCTCGGCCGCGTCCGGGTTCTTCTTCTGGGGCATGATGCTGCTGCCGCTGCTGATCGTGTCCGACAGCTCGACATACCCGAACTCCGCGGTGGCCCAGAGCACGACCTCGCCCGCGAGCCGGGAGAGATGCGTCATCAGGAGCGCCGCGGCGGCGACGAACTCGACCGTGAAGTCCCGGTCAGAGGTCGCGTCCAGGCTGTTCTCCGAGACGCGAGCGAACGCCAGCAGGTCGGCGACAAGCTGCCGGTCGATCGGGTACGAGGTCCCCGCGAGCGCGGCGGAGCCGAGGGGCAGGACGTCGGTCCGAACGAACGCGTCCTGGAAGCGGCTGACGTCCCGCTGGAGCATCCAGAGGTAGGCGAGCAGGTGGTGGGCGAGCAGCACCGGCTGCGCGCGTTGCAGGTGGGTGTAGCCGGGAATGATCACGGAGGGGTGCGCCTCGGCGAGCGCGAGGAGGACCTGCTGGAGCGCGACCGTCCGGCCCACGATCTTGACGATCTCGCCCTTCAGGTACAACCGCATGTCGGTGGCCACCTGGTCGTTGCGGGACCGGGCGGTGTGCAGCCGCCCGGCCGCGTCGCCGGTGCGGGCGCGCAGCGCGGCCTCGACGAACGTGTGGATGTCCTCCGCGCCCTGGATCCGGAGGACGCCGGCATCCACCTCGTGGAGGATCTCCCGGAGCGCCCGCACCATCTGCTCCGCTTCCGCGGCCGCGATGATCCCGCAGCGCCCGAGCATCGTCGCGTGGGCGATGCTCCCCAGGATGTCCGCCCGGTAGAGCCGCTGGTCGAACGGCAACGAGGTGGTGAACGCCGCGATCTGCGGGTCGATCTCTCCCCGGAACCGCCCGCCCCACATCCGGGCGGTGGCCGGATCCTCCTTGCGCCCGCGCGGGGTCTCAGCCACGGCCGCCGCGGCTAGGCGCGCCCGCCCGGGACGTCTGGGTTCACGCCGTGGGCATGCATGGGCTCACGCGCGTCCCGGCTCACGCCGGTGGCCCAGGTCCCCCCGGCCGGGCCCCTGCGGGGCAGGAACTACGCCCGCGGGGGCGGCGATCGGGAGCGGCGCCGCGTCCCGGGTAAGATCCGGGTTCACGCCGGCGAACACCTTGGTCGGCAGGCCGAACAGGCGGATGAACCCGGTCGCGTCCTTGTGATCGTAGCCCTCGCCGCGGCCGAACGTCGCCAGGGCCTCGCGGTACAGGGACCGCTCCGCCCGGCGGCCGACCACGGCGCAGGAGCCCTTGAAGAGCTTGAGCCGGACGCTGCCGGTCACCGTCTCCTGGGTCACGGTCACGAACGCGTCCAGGGCGCGCCGGAGCGGCGAGTACCAGAGGCCGTTGTACACGAGCTCCGCGTACCTCGGCGCCACGAGCGCTTTGTAGTGCTGCGTGTCGCGGTCGAGCGTGATCGTCTGGAGGTGGTGGTGCGCCTCCGCCAGCACCGTCCCGCCGGGCGTTTCGTACACGCCGCGGCTCTTCATCCCGACGAGGCGGTTCTCGACGACGTCCACCCGCCCGACGCCGTGCGCGCCGGCCCGCCGGTTGAGCGTCGCGACGAGGACCTCGGGGTCGAGCCTCTTCCCGTCGACCGCCGCCGGGGCCCCCCGCTCGAACACGATCTCCACGTACTCCGGGGTATCGGGCGCCCGGGCCGGATCCACCGTGAGCCGGAACATGTCGGCCGGCGGCTCCGCCCACGGATCCTCCAGGATGCCGCTCTCGAAGCTGAGGTGCCAGAGGTTCTGGTCCATGCTGTACGGCTTGGCGCGCGTCACCGGCACGGGGACGCCGTGGGCCCGCGCGTAGTCGATCTCCTCTTCACGCGAGCCGAGCGTCCACTCGCGCCACGGGGCGATCACCGCGAGGTGCGGCGCGAGGGCCTGGTAGGCGAGCTCGAACCGGACCTGGTCGTTCCCCTTTCCCGTGCACCCGTGCGCGAGGGCGTCGCACCCCTCGGCGAGCGCCACCTCGACCTGGACGCGTGCAATCAGCGGCCGCGCGAGCGACGTGCCGAGCAGGTACTTCCCTTCGTAGATCGCGTCGGCCCGCAGCGCGGGACCGATGTAGTCCGTGACAAAGAGGCGCTTGACGTCCACGACGTGGACGGCGTCCGCCCCGCTCTTCCGGGCCTTCTCCCGGACCTCGTCCAGGTCGTCGTCCTGGCCGACATCCGCGACCACCGCGACGACCCGGGCGCCCGGATACCGCTCCTTGAGCCAGGGAATAATGACGGAGGTGTCCAATCCGCCGCTGTAGGCCAGGGCGATGTTGGCCGGCTGTGTCATCGTCACCACCTCACCGCCCGGCGGACGGGTGTGCGGCCGGGGCCGGGGCCGCCGCCGCGGCGCCCGCCACCTCGCTCAGCGCCGCGCCGAAGATCGTGATCATCTCGTCGATCTCCGCCCGGCCCACGATCAGCGGCGGCACCATCCGCACCGCGGTCGGCCGGACGTTGTTCACGAGCAGCCCGCGCGCAAGACACGCCGCGACGACCTGGTCCGACGGGACGGTCAACTCCGCGGCGACCATCAACCCGCGGCCCCGCACCTCCGTGATCGCGGGGGCCGTCTTCGTCAGGTCGCGGAGGCGGGCCATGAGGTAGTCGCCCATCTCCGAGGCGCGCGCGACGAGGTTCTCGTCCTGGATCGTCTGCACGACGGCGATCGCCGCCGCGCACGCGAGCGGATTCCCGCCGAACGTGGTGCCGTGGGTCCCCGGCTGAAACGCCTCCGCAACGGCTCTCCGCGCCACGAGCGCGCCGATCGGGACGCCGCCGCCCAGCCCCTTGGCGAGCGTCACGACGTCCGGCGTCACCCCCGCGTGCTGGTAGGCGAACCACCGGCCGGTCCGCCCGAACCCGCACTGGATCTCGTCCAGGACGAGCAGGAGCCCGCGGTCGTCGCAGAGGCGCCGCAGCCCGATCAAGAATTCGTCGCTCGCGGGGTAGATGCCGCCCTCGCCCTGCACCGGCTCCATCAGCACGGCGGCCGTGCGGGGCGTGATCGCCCGCTCGACCGCGCCGAGGTCGTTGAACGGCACCTCGACAAACCCCGGCACGAGCGGCTCGAAGCCCTCCTGGTACTTCGGGTTCGTCGTTGCGGAGAGGGCGCCCATCGTGCGCCCGTGGAAGCTGCGGCTCGCGACGATGATCTCGAAGACGTTCCGCCCCTGCCTCGCCCGTCCGGCCTTCCGCGCCAGCTTGATCGCACCCTCGCACGCCTCCGCGCCGCTGTTGCAGAACAGCGCCTGCCCGCCGGGGATGCCCGTTACCTCGACGAGGAGGCGGCCCAGCTCCGCCTGCTCGGCGACCTGAAACAGGTTCGAGACGTGGATCAGGCGCGCCGCCTGCGCGTGGATTGCGGCGACGTGCCGCGGGTGGCAGTGGCCGAGGACGTCGACGGCGATGCCGGCCAGGAAGTCGAGATACTCCTTCCCCTCCAGGTCCCACAGGCGCATCCCGCGTCCCTCGCGGAACGCCACCGGGGCCCGCCGGTAGTTGGGCATCAGGACCCGGGTACTCAGCTCGACGACCTCGCGGGTGGTCATCTCACACCTCCGCACCTGGATACGATCATCATACCTCTCCGGCGACCCCTGCGAGACGAAGCACGAGCCGTCTACTCCGGCACGAGCATCGTGCCGATCCCCCGCTCTGTGAACAGCTCCACGAGCAGCGCGTGGGGGACCGCGCCGTTGATGATGTGCGCGCTCGGGACGCCGCCGCGCAGCGCCTCGAGGCACGCCTCGACCTTGGGAATCATCCCCTTGCTGATCGAGCCGTCCCGGATCAGCGCGTCGGCGTCCGGCACCCGCAGCTCCGAGATCAGCTCCCGGGCGCCGTGATAGTCACGGTACACGCCTTCGACGTCCGTCAGCAGGATGAACTTGCTGGCCCCGAGCGCCACCGCGAGCGCCCCCGCGGCGATGTCGGCGTTCAAGTTGTAACTCGCGCCGTCCTCCCCGATCCCAAGCGAGGCCACGACGGGGATGTAGCCCAGGTCGCTGAGCTGGGTCACGAGCGCCGGGTGGACCTCCTGGATCTCCCCGACCTGGCCGAGGTCCACCGGGCCCCGGCGCTTGCGCGCGACGAGCATGCGGCCGTCCTTGCCGCTGAGCCCGACCGCCTGGCCGCCTTCCTGGATGATCATCGAGACGAGGGTCTTGTTCGTGCGGCCGGCGAGGACCATCTCGACGACCTCCATCGTCTCCCCGTCGGTGACGCGGAGCCCCTGCACGAACGTGGAGGTCTTGCCCAGGCGCTCAAGGACGCGCGTGATCTCGGGTCCGCCGCCGTGCACGAGCACCGGGTGGATCCCGGCACCCTTGAGGAGCACGAGGTCCCGGGCCAGGGTGCCGCCCTGGGCCGCTTCCAGGACGCTGCCCCCGAACTTGACGACCGCGGTCTTCCCCTTCCAGGCGTTGACGTAGCGGAGCCCCTGGGCGATGACCGCGCCCTGGGCGGTTGCAGCGCTCGGCCCGGCCGCCACCGGGGTGCCGGACATGCTAGGAGATCGTCCCGGCATTTTCCCTGAT
>JAPVSX010000182.1:0-26494 GCA_047519495.1 Armatimonadota bacterium | reverse complement strand
TGCCGGCTGACCGCCGAGCGGCCGCAGGCAGTTGTGTGGGAGCGTCGCGGTTAGAACCGATCAGTGGAAGCGAACGCCGGGGCGGAGCGCCAGCCGGGGTCTCGTGGACGGTCTGTCACGCAGCGGCCGCCATCAAGGGCACGCGCCTCAGGCGGGGTGCTCGACCAGGTAGCGGTGGATGCGCTCGGCCACCGCCGGGCCGATGCCCTCGACCGCAGCGATCTCCTCGACGCTCGCGGCCCGAACGTTCCGCGCAGAGCCAAAGTGGCGGATCAGCGCGCGCTTCCGGCGTTCCCCGACCCCCGGGATCTCGTCGAGCACCGAGAACACGATGCGGCGCTCCCGCAGCTTCTGGTGGTAGGCGTTCGCGAACCGGTGGGCCTCGTCGCGCAGCCGCTGCAGGAGCTGGAGGGCCTGGGAATCGCGAGGCAGCGCCACCGGTTCGGAGAGATCCGGGACGTAGATCAGCTCCTGCTGCTTGGCCAGCGCGATCGCGGGGATGGTGTGGTTGTACTCGAACAGCACTTCCCGCGCCGCCGCGAGCTGGCCCCGGCCCCCATCGAGGACGATGAGGTCCGGGAGCGCCGCCCACTTGACCGGGATCGGCTCGTCCCGGTCGAGGCGCTCCTGCTCCTGGCGCGCCTGCGCGAACCGGCGGCGGAGCACCTCCTTCATCATCGCGACGTCATCCGGCCCCTCCGTATACTTCATGCGGAAACGGCGGTAGTCGCGCTTCTTGAGCCGCCCGCCTTCGGCGACGACGAGCGACGCGACCGATTCGCCGCCCTGGAAGTTGCTGATGTCGTAGCACTCGATCCGGACCGGTGGCGCATCCAGGTGCACCAGCTCCGCGAGCTCTCGGGGGCCCGGCCCCACCTGGTCGCCGCTCCGGGCCTTCTCCTGGGCGAGGTGGAGGACCGCGTTCTCGCGCGCCATCGCCACGAGGCGCGCCTTCTCGCCGCGCTGCGGCTGGACGACCGCGATGCGCCCGCCGCGGCGCTCGCTGAGCCAGCGCTCGATTACGTCCCGGTCGGGGATCGGCTCGGGGACGAGGATCTCGGGCGGGGGCGCGGACGACGCCTCGTAGAACTGCGTCACGAACGCGGCGAGCGTCTCGGCCGGCGCCACGCCGCGGGTGCCCTGCAGCATGACGTGCTCCTGGCCGACGAGGCGCCCGTCCCGCACGAAGAACACCTGCACGCAGCCGCCGTCCCCCTCCTGCGCCACGGCCAGGATGTCGCGGTCCTCGCCGCCCTCGGAGACGATCCGCTGCTTCTCGCTGAGCGCCTCGATCCCGCGGAGCTGGTCGCGCAACTGAGCCGCCCGCTCGAAGTCCATGGCGTCGGCCGCGGCCTGCATCTGCGCCCGGAGGTCCCGGACGAGGGAGGCCTGGTTGCCCTCGAGGAACGCCGCGGCCTGGTGGACCTGCTCGGCGTACTGCTCCGCGGTCGCGCCCCACGCGACGCACGGCGCAGTGCACTGGCCGATGTAGTAATCTAGGCACGGCCGCGGGAGGTCGCGCGTGATGTCCAAGTTGCACGTCCGGAGCTTGAACAGCCGGCGGATCAGGCGGATCGTCCGGCCGACCAGCTTCGGCTCGTGGTACGGGTACGGCCCGAAGTACTTCGCGCTGTCCCGCTCGACCTTGCGGGTCATCAGAATCTTCGGGTACGCCTCGTTGGTCAGCTTGAGGTACGGATACGCCTTGTCATCAGCCATCCGGACGTTGTACCAGGGGTGATGGCGTTTGATGAGCGTGGCTTCCAGGATCAGCGCCTCGACCTCGTTGGCGCACGCCACGGTCTCCACGTCCCGGATCTTGGAGATCAGGTGGAGGATGCGGGGGCTGTCGGTGTGGCCCGGTTGAAAGTACTGGCGCACGCGGGCCCGAAGCGAGGATGCCTTGCCGACGTAGATCACCCGGCCGGCGCCGTCCTTCATCAAATATACGCCGGGCTGGTCCGGCAGGGCGGCCAGCTTCTCGGTAAAGCCTCCGTCGCGGCCTGAGCTCCGGGACGTCGGTTCGACGTCGGGATACGCGGCGCGATCGCCGTTGGCCGAGGTTGAGGGTGCGTGCTCGGGCATCACATCTCTATTATAGGACCTCTACACATATCGAACCTCTCCCGGCCAGCCCGCGGCGTTCCCCCACCCTATCCTGGGGTCCCTTCAGGGCGCGTGCTGAGAAGACACCTCTCTAGTCTGGTCTCGCCAGCAAGCGCAGGATCACCTGCTCAGTTGCCTCGTACGCCCCCTCGCCGATATGCGAGGATCGGATCTGCCCTGGCATAACCGCCGCCCTCCTGACGTTTTCTCGAGCGGATGCGTGATTGCCTCGAGGACCAGCCATCACGAGTCGGGGGGGTCTTGTGCCAGAAGACCTGAGCGGGAAAGGCCCCAGGATCGGGGAGCACTTCCCTGACATCACCTTGCCCGACCAAACCGGAGCGTTCGTGAGCCTTCAGCAGGCGCGCAGGAGTCGACAAGCGCTTGTGGTGTTCTTTCGCAGTGCGCGGTGGTGACCCTACTGTAAGACGCAGCTCGTCGAGCTGCAACGGATCTCAGAGGACCTCGCCCGGGCCGACACGGCGCTCTTTGCGATCAGTTACGACGCCGTCACGACGCTCGCGGGCTTTGCGGCGAAACACGGCATCACCTATCCGCTACTCTCTGACGAAGGCAGTCGAGCCATCCAGCGCCTGGGGATGCTCGACGACAACTTGGATCGCCATCACGCGGAGTTCGGGCGACCCGTTCGGGACGACCAGCGCGGCGTAGCGTATCCGGCCGTCTTCCTGCTGGACCGAAACGGGACCGTGCTTCAGAAGCGATTCCATCGGAACTATCGCGTCCGTGACACGGGGGCCGGGCTACTGGAGGCGGCGCTGGGTATCGCTGCCCCCATCCATGGTCCGGAAGAAGTTGCGCAGGCGGAAACCGTCCGGGTCGGCGTCTACTTGGATTCGCCCACCTACCGGCCCTACCAGCAGGTGCGGATGACCGTGACCCTCGCAATCCGCGACGGCTGGCATGTCTATGCTGCGCCAGTGCCAACGGGCTACGTACCGCTCGGCGTTGATGTCACGCCATTCGATGGACTCGAAGTGGGTCAGCCCACCTGGCCCGCCGGCCGCAAGTTCCGCGTCGCCGGCCTCGACGAGGAGTTCTCCGTTCTTGACGGCACGATACGTGGGAGTCTTCCGGTGACCTTTGCGGTGGCTGCGGGGAGAGGCGACCTGGGGGTGGACGTCGCCGTGCGCTATCAAGCCTGCAGTGACACGCGCTGTTTGCCACCCGCAACCCTCCGTCTGAGTCTCCCGGTCCGCGAGGCGCCTTTTGCCGAATGAGGTGAATCAAGACGCTTCCGAGGTCTCAGGCAGCGTGGTCGAGCTCAGGCACCGTCCCTCCCCGACCGCCGGAGCCGCTCGCGCCGCGTGGCCTCCTCATCGACGCTGCCGTCCGGGCCCACGATCACGCCGTAGGCACAAGCGGCGCGGTCGGTCGTGATCAAGCCCTCCGCCACGTCGGCGGCGACCGCGCACGGATCGCGCTCGAGCGGCGGTCCCCAGCCGCCCCCGCCGCTGGTCTCGATGACGAGCCGGTCGCCCCGGCGCAGCCGGAGGCGCGCCTTGCTCCCCAGCGGGGTCCGGGCGGCGCCCCGGACGTGCGTGAAGCGGGCGCCGCCCGCCGCAAGCCCCCCGGCCAGCCCCCATGGGGGCGTCTCCACGCGGTCCGTGCGGATCACGCACTCGGCCTCGGGGCCGAGGAACGTCACGTCCCGGACGATCCCGAAGCCGCCGCGGTGCCGCCCGGGCCCCTCGGACTCCTCGACGAGGCCGTAGCGGTTGACCCGGACGGGCAGCACGGTCTCGAGCACCTCGACCGGGGCGTTCCGCGTGTTGGTCATGTGCGTGTGCACGCCGCTCTCCCCGTCGCCCTGCGCGCATCCGCCGTAGCCGCCGCCGTACGTCTCGATGTGCGAGAAGTACGCCCCGGTCTCCGGGTGGATGCCGCCCAGGTGCAGCGCGTTCATCGAGCCGGTGCAGGCGGCGCAGACGCGGTCGGGGACCGCCTGGGCGAACGCGCCCAGCAGGACGTCGACGATCCGCTGGCAGGTGATGGAGTTCCCGTAGCCGGTCGCCGCCGGGAAGACCGCGTTCACGAGGGTGCCGGTCGGCGTCACCGCCTCGATGCGGCGGTACGTGCCCTCGTTCGGCGGGATCGACGGGTCGGTCAGCGCCTTCACCACGTAGTAGACGCAGGCCAGCGTCATCGGGCGGACGGCGTTGAGGGGACCGCGCGACTGCGGCGCCGTGCCCGTGAAGTCGCACCGGATCCGCCCAGCGCCGATCTCCACCCCGACCCGGATCTCGATCGGCTCCGGGGTGATGCCGTCCCCCTCGAGGATGTCGCGGAACGCGTAGCGCCCCGGGGGCAGATCTCCAAGCTCGGCCGCCATGCGCCGGTCGCAGTACTCGGCGAGCTCGCGGATCCCCGCGGTGACGACGTCCGGCCCGAACTCCCGGCAGATCTCTTCGAACCGCACCTGCCCGACGTGGTTCGCGGCGAGCTGCGCGAGGAGGTCGCCCCGGCTCTCGTAGACCGTGCGGACGTTGTGGGCGTGGATGGCCAGCAGCTCGGGGTCGAGCCGGCCCGCCTTCTGGATCTTGACGGGCGGGAACCGGATCCCCTCCTGGAAGATCTCGTCGGCGTCGGGGGAGAGGCTGCCCGAGATCTTGCCGCCTACGTCCACGTGGTGGGCCAGGTTGCCCACGAGCGCGACCAGCCGTCCCTCGTAGAACACCGGGGCGAACATGATGATGTCCGGCGTGTGCGTCCCCCCGATATACGGGTCGTTGTGCATGACGACGTCCCCGGGACGCAGGGCGTCCGCGCCGATGATCCGCAGCGCGCCCTTGACCCCCCACGGCAGCACGCCCAGGTGGATCGGGATGTGCTCGGCCTGGGCGATCACGTCGCCCTCCGGGGTGAACACCGCACACGAGCAGTCCCGGCGGTCCTTGATGTTGGTCGCGTACGCGGTGCGCACGAGCGCCGCGCCCATCTCCTCGGCCACCGCGAAGAAGCGGTGACGCAGCACCTCCAGCGTCGCCGGGTCCATCGCCGGCCGGCCTCGCGCCCGCTCGCTAGTCACCGGCGGCCGCCTCCGCGATCCACGCCGCGCGCGGCCCCACCGTCAGGCGCAGGTTGCCCCACCCGTCGACGACCGCCGCGTCTCCCGGCGCGAGCACGGTGGTCGCGCCGTGCTCCTCGATGACGGCCGGGCCGGCGCACCGGTCGCCGGCCCGGAGGTCGGCGCGCCGGAAGATCGGGCAGTCGCGCCACCGGCCGGCGAACCACACCGGCCGGCGGGACGCCGGGACGGCGTCCCGGGACCGGGCCGCCTGCGCGGCCCACCCCGGCCGGCCGAGGTCCACGAGCGCCGCCAGGCGCAGGTTGACGACCTCGACGGGGTCGTCCGGCTTCGCAAACCCGTAGGCGCGCTCGTGCGCCCGGTGGTACGCGGCGATAGTACCCCGCCACGTCTCCGCCGTCACCGCCTCGCCCGGCACGGGCACGGTCAGCTCGTACGCCTGTCCGACGTACCGGAGGTCCGCGCTCCGCTCGCACCGGATCAGCCGGGGATCGAAGCCGTCATCGCGGAGGGCCGCGACCGCCGCCCCGGCGAGCCCCGCGAACGCCGCCTCGAGGGCATGCGGGTCCGCGGCGTCCGCGCGCGAGCGGAACGCCCGGACGCGGTCCTCGCGGACGGGGGCCGCGAGCAGCCCGAGCGCCGAGAAGTTCCCCGGCGCGACCGGCACGAGCACGTCCGAGATCCCGAGGCTCTGGGCCAGGTCGGTCGCGTGGAGCGGGCCCGCACCGCCGAACGCGACGAGGGTGAACCGGCGGGGGTCGATCCCCCGCTCCACCGTCATGACCCGGATCGCGCGCGTCATCGCCGCGACGACGACGCGGAGGACGCCATCCGCCGCCGCCTCCACCGGGAGGCGCAGCCGTTCTCCGAGCTCACGCTCCAGGCCCGCCCGGGCCGCCTCCACGTCGAGGACCATCTCGCCTTCCAGCAGCACCCCCAGCCGGCCGAGCGCGGCGTGCGCGTCCGTCACGGTCGGACGGGCGCCCCCGCGCCGGTAGCAGATCGGGCCCGGCTGCGCCCCGGCGCTCTGGGGCCCTACGCGCAGCGCGCCCGCGCGGTCAAGCCAGGCGATGCTCCCGCCGCCCGCGCCGATCGTGTGGATGTTGATGTGGGTAAACTTGATCGGATAGCCTTCGACGACCCCCTCGGTCGAGACCGAGGGGCGGCCGTGCTCGACGACGGCGACATCGAACGACGTGCCTCCGACGTCGGCCGTGATCAGGTTCGGCAGGCCGGTGACCTCCGAGAGAAACGCGGCGCCGAGCACGCCGCCGGCCGGGCCGGAGAGGAGCGTCTGCACGGCCTGCGCGCGCGCCTGGGTCGCGCCCGCGACGCCCCCGTTCGAGCGCATCACGTGAAGAGGCGCCGGGACACGCGCCTCCCGGAGCCGGCCGGCGAGCCGCTGCACGTAGCGTCCGACGGCGGGCTGCACGTACGCGTTGAGCACGGTCGTGTTCATGCGCTCGAACTCCCGCATCTCGGGGAGGATCTCCGAGGATACGGACACCAGCGTCTCCGGGGCCGCGGACCGGGCCGCCGCCGCGGCCAGGCGCTCGTTCGACGGGTTGGCGTAGGCGTGAAGGAAGCAGATGGCGACCGCGTCGATCCCGGCCGCGGTGAGCTCGCGGACGAGGGCCTCGACGGCCGCCGCATCCACCGGGACCTCGACCTCCCCGGAGGCGAGGGTGCGCTCGCGCACCTCGCGCCGGAAGCGGCGGGGCACGAGCGGCGCCGGCCGCCGGACGTAGAGATCATAGAGGTGCGGGCGGGACTGCCGGCCGATGTGGAGCACGTCGCGGAATCCCTCCGTCGTGAGCAGGCCGACGCGCGCGCCTTTGCGCTCGAGCAGCGTGTTGGTCGCGACTGTCGTCCCGTGCACGAATACCTCGACGTCCTCCGGCCGCGCCCCGGCGTGGGCGAGCAGCCGGCGCAGGCCCTCCATCACCCCGGCACTCTGGTCGCCCGGGGTCGACGAGACCTTCGCGTACGCGATCGCGCCGCGCTCGTCGAGCGCGGCCACGTCGGTAAACGTGCCGCCGACGTCCACGCCGACCCGGAGCCGGGTCACGCCAGGACTCCTCCGAACTCCTGCCGGACGACCGCGGCGATCCGCTCGACGCACCGCTCGACGATCTGGCGCCCCACCTCCGCGGTCGCGAGCGTGGCGTCCCCGAGGAAGCCCTGAGGGGCCTGGTCCCGGTAGCGCCGGGGGACGAGGAGCCCCGCTGGCGCGCCGGTGCCTTCGGGCAGGAACCGGCCGGCCCGGTCCATGCGGACGAGGTCCGGCCGGAGGTGCAGCATTACCGCGGTCATGCACTCCCCCGCGTGGCCGAACTTCCACGACGGGCTCCGGAGCAGGTCGGCCGTAAACGGCTGGATGAACCGCCAGAGGTCGATCTGGATGGCGCGCCGCCCCTCGACCGGGCGGTCCTGCTCCAGGCAGAGGTCGGCCAGGCAGGGCACGTTGCCCAGGTGGGCGTTCAGGAACACCACGCCGCGCACCCCCCAGCGGAACAGGCTCCCCAGCAGGCCCGCGCAGTACGCCCGGAGCGCGTCGGGCGGCACGCTGAGGGTGCCGGGGAAGCTCGCCAGGCTCTCGGACCAGCCGACCGGGACGAGCGGCGTGACGAAGCCCCCGGTGCGCCGGGCGACCTCCTCGGAGATCGCCGCGGCGGCGATCCCGTCTGTGCCCTGCGGCAGGTGGGGGCCGTACACCTCCACGGCCCCCACCGGCACGAGGGCGTGGTGGGTACGCGCCAGGCGCTCCTCAACGTCGGTCCATGCGGCGTCTCCGATGTTCACCGTGTCCACCTCCAGCGAGCGATCCCGCCGCCGCGCGCGCTCACGCGCGCCGCCGGCGCGGGTCCATGTAGTCGAGCAGGGCGTCTCCCAGCGTGTTGATGCTGAGGATCGTGAGGCTCAGCGCCAGGGACGGCCAGAGCACGTAGTAGGCGTTCTGGAACATGTAGCTGCGGGCGGTCGCGATCATGAGACCCCACGACGGCGCGGGCGGCAGGACCCCGAGCCCGAGGAAGCTCAGGCCGGACTCGAGCAGCATCGCCGACGCGGCCGCGAGCGACGCCTGCACGACGAGCGGCCCCATGATGTTCGGCAGGATCGCCTTCCATACAATGCGCCCGGTCGAGGCGCCCGCGGCGCGCGCCGCGTCGACGAACTCGCCCCGGCGCACGACGAGCGTCTGCGCGAACGCCAGCCGGCCGCACTGGGGAATATACAGGAAGCCGATGATGGCGATCAGGTGCCCCACCCCGGCGCCCAGGAAACCGACCACCAGCATCGCGAGCAGGATCGGCGGGAAGCACAGGATGACGTCCGACGACCGCATCGTGAAGAACTCCCAGACGCCGGCCAGGTAGCCGCCCAGCACACCGATCGCCGTGCCCACGGCGCCGGCCACGAGCACGGCGCCGAGGGCCACCTCGAGAGAGGGACGCGCGCCGTACACGAGCCGGGTCCAGATGTCCCGGCCGAACTCGTCCGTGCCCAGCAGATGGACGCCGCCGGGGGCGGCGAACGGGATGTCCGGATGCATACGCAGTGGGTCTGCCCGGGTGAACGCCTGGGGCGCCAGCGCCGCCAGGAGTGCCGAGGCCACGACGACGAGGCTCGCAGCCGCCCGGATGCGCTGAAGGGAACGGCGGCGCGTCACGCCCCGCCTCCGTACCGCACGCGCGGATCCAGCACCGCGTAGGACAGGTCCACAAGCAGGTTGACCAGGATGAACAGCGCCGAGGTAACGAGGACGACGCCCTGCACTGTCGGGTAGTCGCGGCGCTGGATCGCGGTGAACAAGAGCGTGCTGATCCCCGGCCAGTTGAAGATGTACTCAACGAGCACTGTGCCCCCGATCAGGATGCCGAACTGGACGCCGATCACGGTCACAATCGGAATGAGCGCGGTGCGGAGCACGTGGCGGGCAAGCACCCGGCGCTCGGCCAGCCCCTTCGACCGCGCCGTCCGCACGTAGTCCTGGTGCAGGACCTCGAGCACGCTGCCGCGGGCGATGCGCCCGATGATGCCGGTAAGCCCGAGGGCCAGGGTCAGTGCCGGGAGCGCCAGCTGGCGCAGGTAGCCGAGCGGGTCCTGGGTGAGCGCCACGTACCCGCCGATCGGGACCCAGCGCAGCACGATGCCGAAGATGAGGACCGCGAGGGTGCCTATGACGAAGACCGGCGTCGAGAGTCCGCCGGCCATGACGCCCGAAAGCGCGGCGTCGGCCCAGGTGTCCCGGTGGCGGGCGGCCGTCACACCGAGCGCGATTCCCACGACCACCGCGATCCCGACCGCCACGCTGATGAGCTCGAGGCTCGTGGGCAACCGGTCGAGGATGTTTTGGGCCACGGGGCTCGCGTCGTACAGCGACGTTCCCAGGTCCAGGCGGGCCATCCGGGCCGCCCACAGGCCGTACTGAACGAGCAGGGGCCGGTCGAGGTTCAGCGCGTGCCGCACCGCGGCAACCTGCTCGGGGCTCGGGGCCTGCGCCCCGCTCCCCGCCCCCAGGATGATCAGGGCGGGATCGCCGGGCAGCAGGTGGAGGAACGCGAACACCAGCGTCCCGACCACCCAGACGAGCCCCACGGCCGTCCCCAGGCGCCGGTACGCATAACTCAGCACGCGTGCGACTTACCCGGCCTACCGCGCCATGCCGGCTTAGACGCCCTCCCGGCGTGTGCCCCGGCCCTACTTGCCCATCACGGCGTCTTCCAGCGTGTACCCGGAGTAGAACGTGAGGAAGCCCGGCAGGTTCCGGAACCCCGACAGGCCCTTCTTGTATGCGTAGCCCTGCTCCCGGAACGTCAGGTAGATGTACGGGGACTCGTCCAGCGCGCGCTTCTGCATCCGTGCGTAGAGGGCTTTCCGCGTGCCCGGATCGAGCGCCGCCCGGGCCTGGTCGAGGAGCTGGTCCATCGTCGCGTCGGCATACCCCGGCGCCGCCAGATAGTTCAGGGGGCCCGAGTGGAACTGCGCCGAGAGGAAGTCGGGATCGTTGTAGTCGCCCGCGGTGCCGTGGACGGCAAACTGGAAGCGCCCATCGTTCCCCAGGGCGACGCGCGTCGGCCAGTCCGGCAGCGAGAGCGTGACGTGGTTGCCGAGCGCGTTGAGGGCCTCCTGCACGACCTCGGCGGTGTCCTTGTGCATCCCGTACTGCGCCGTGCTGAGCAGTGTTGCGGTGAAGCCGTTGGCGAACCCCGCCTCCGCGAGCAGCCGCCGGGCCCTGGCGGGATCGTACGTGTAGTAGTGCGCCAGCCCCGAGTCGTAGGCGAAGCTCGTCTTCGCGATCGGCAGGCCGTCGATCGCCGAGCCGCGGCCGAAGAACGCCGTCTTGATGATCGCCGCGCGGTTGACCGCGTAGCCGACGGCCTGCCGCACCCGGGCGTCGTTGAACGGCGGCTGGCTCACGTTGAAGATCAGGAACATGTACGGGCCGTCCGTGCCCTGGTACCCGAGCTGGGGGTTGGCGCGGATCGCCGCGATGGCCTGCCACGGGACATACTCGATCAGGTCCACGGTCCCCGACTCGAGCGCCGCGACCCGCGAGTTCTCGTCCGGATAGAATGTGAAGCGGATCGCCGGAATCCTGGGAAGGCCCTGGCGGTGGTAGCGCGGGTTCCGGGTCACCGTCACCTGGACGCCGCGCTGCCACTGCGCGAGCGTGTAGGGGCCTTCGCCCAGCACGGTTGTCTTGAGGTTGTTGTCGTGCGCCTGCGTATACGCCTTGGAGACGATCGCCGAGGTCGGGTGCGCGAGCAGGTTCAGGAACACCGCGTCGGGCGCCCTGAGGACGATCTTGACGGTCCGGAGATCGACCGCGGTGACGCTCTCGATCCCGGCCAGCCGCTTGTTGAGGTAGGCTCCGAGCTTGGGATCCGCGATGCGCTCGAACGTGAACACAACGTCCGCCGACCCCAGCGGCGATCCGTCGCTGAACGCAAGGTTCGGGCGGAGGTGGAAGACGTAGGTCGTCGGCAACGGCTGCTCGTAGGTCTCGACAAGATCCCCCTCGACGCCGCCGGTCGCCGTGTACGCGAACAGCCCCCGGTAGAGCTGCAGCTTGACCGTCTGCGCCGCCGTGCCGGTGTTGAGCTGGGGGTCGAGGTTGGGGGGCTCGGAGGACAGCCCGAACGTGAGCGTGGCGCCGGGGGCGGCGGCCGCCCGCCCGCCCGCGGCCGCGGCGGCGAGCAGCAGCGCCGCGAGGCACACCATTACGACCAGGCCGCGCGAGACCTCTCGTGCCATCGGCAGGGTCCCTCCTTCGTCCCGAACCTTTGCCCCAGGTCTTCGCGCTGCCGGCACCGGCTCCTTGTCGCCGGCCGGGCCCGGCTGTCGCTGCAGTCCCCGGGGGGAGAAGCGCGCTGGCGTGTCTACCGGCGCTGGGTGGCGTCCCCCCGGAGGGCCTGCACCGCCTGCCGGCCCGCGCTCAGCAGCATGCGGATGTCCGAGGAGAGCATCAGGCACCGCATCCCGATCGAGCGGCAGTGTTCCACCACGGCCAGGTCGGGCGGATGGATGCCGGCAACGATCCCCCGCCGGGCGGCCGTGTCGGCGACGCGGCGGTAGGCGTCCTGCATCTTCGGGTGCATGAGCTGGCCGGGGACGCCGAGTGAGACGCTGAGGTCATTGGGCCCGATCAGCAGGACGTCCACCCCCGGGGTGGCGGCGATCTCGTCGAGGTCGTCGAGACACCGGCTGCTCTCCACCTGCGCCATCAGCATCGTTTCGGCGTTGGACCAGGCGATCACGTCGGAGAGCGGGACGGCTGCGTAGTCGGTGACGGCGCTTCTCAGCCCAAACCCGCGCTCCCCCACCGGCGGATACTTGGCGCACCGCACGATCTCCCGGGCGTCTGCGGCGGTCTCCACGTGCGGGACCATCAACCCCAGCGCCCCCATGTCGAGCGCGCGGGCGATCAGGGCGTAGGTGATATCGGTGACCCGCACGAGCGGGGCGATCCCCGCGCTCCGGGCGGCGCGGCTGATCCGCTGGACTGTCTCCATGTCGGCGGCGGCGTGCTCGGTGTCGATCACGAGGAAATCGAATCCGGCCGCCGCGAGGACGTAGGCAACCTCCTCGCTCCGCATCTCTGCGACCATGGTCCCGATCACGGTCCCGCCCTCGCGGAGGCGGGCTTTGACCTTGTTAGGCGTCATGCCGGGGCCCTCCGCCCGGCGCTCAGGCGGCAGCCCGGCTGGCTCCGCACCGCCGGGTTGGCGAGGTACGTCGGCCACTCGCCGCGCAGGAACTGCACCACCTGCCGGCTGACCTTCCGGGCCAGATCCTCCAGGGCCTCCACGGTCGTCGACGCGTAATGGGGGGTCAGCACGACGTTGTCCATCTGAAAGAGCGGGATGTCCCTGGCCGGCGGCTCGGGGTGCTGGACGTCCAGGCCCGCCCCGCCGAGGTGCCCCGACCGCAGCGCGGCGACCAGGGCGGCCTGATCCACGACCCCGCCGCGGGAGGTGTTGATCAGGATCGCCCCGGGCTTCATGCGGGCGAACGCGGCCTCGCCGACCAGCCCGCGGGTCTCGTCGGTCAGCGGGGTGTGCAGCGAGACGATGTCCGCCCGGGCAAACAGGTCGTCGAGGTCGACCTTCTCAACCCCCGCCTGCTCCATCGCGGCCGCGTCGACATAGGGATCGGCGGCGACGATCCGGACGCCGAACGGCCGGCCCCGCTCGGCGACCTTCCGGGCGATGTGGCCGAAGCCGACGAGCCCGAGGATCCGGCCGCGCAGCGTGTGCATCGGCAGCAGCTCGTTCGGCACCCACCGCCCGCTACGCACGTGCCGGTCCGCCAGGAGGACCTTTCGCGTTACCGCCAGGAGGAGCGCCCAGGCCGTGTCGGCGACCTCGTCGTAGCAGAAGTCGGGGACGTGGGCCACGCACACGCCGTGCCGGGTGGCGCCGGGGATGTCCACGGTGTCGAGCCCGATCCCGGTCCGGACGATCCCCACCAGGCGGGGGGCGGCGGCGCACAGCTCGCCCGGGATCGCCGCGTGGCTCACGACCAGGACGGCCGCGTCCCGCGCCGCCGCGATCCGCGCCGCCGTGTCGCGGCAGCCGACCGACTTGAGGACGCCCCCTGCGGCGGCGATCCCCTCCTCGTCAAGCGGGAACCTCGGGCCCGCCTCGCCTTCCGTCCACAGCACCACCTGGGGCTCTGCCATCTACGCCTCCTTCGTCACCGCGCCGGCCGGTATCGCGTGGGTGCGGGCCGCCCCCGACCGCAGGACCTTTCGGAGGAACTGCCCGGTGTAGGATGCCGGCACGCGGGCGACCTGCTCCGGCGGCCCCTCGGCGATCACCTGCCCGCCGAACTCGCCGCCCTCCGGGCCGAGATCGATGATCCAATCCGCGGTCTTGATTACGTCCAGGTTGTGCTCGATCACGAGCACCGTGTTCCCGGCGTCGGCGAGGCGGTGAAGGACCTCCAGGAGCCGCTGCACGTCGGCGAAATGCAGCCCCACGGTCGGCTCGTCGAGGATGTAGACGGTCCGGCCGGTATCGCGCCGGCTGAGCTCGGTGCTGAGCTTCACCCGCTGCGCCTCGCCGCCGGAGAGGGTCGTGGCCGGCTGGCCGAGCTTGATGTAGCCGAGGCCGACGTCCGCGAGCGTGCGGAGCTTGCGCTTGATCCGGGGGATCGGATCGAAGAACCCGAGCGCCTCGTCGACGGTCATGTCGAGCACGTCGGCGATCGACTTGCCCTTATACTTGACCTCGAGGGTCTCCCGGTTGTACCGCTTGCCCTTGCAGACGTCGCACGGCACGTACACGTCCGGGAGGAAGTGCATCTCGATCCGGACGATCCCGTCGCCCTCGCACGCGTCGCAGCGGCCGCCGCGCACGTTGAAGGAGAAGCGGCCCTGCTTGAACCCGCGGGCGCGCGCGTCCGGAGTCGCGGCAAACAGCTCGCGGATCAGGTCGAGCGTCTTCGTGTACGTGGCCGGGTTGCTCCGCGGCGTCCGGCCGATCGGCGACTGATCGATGTTGATGACCTTGTCGATCAGGCGCAGGCCCTCGATCCGGTCGTGCGCGCCGGGGCGCGCGCGCGCGCTGTGCAGGTGCTGGGCCAGGGCGCGGTAGAGGATGTCGTCGATCAGCGTGGACTTCCCCGAGCCCGAGACGCCGGTGATGCACACGAACATGCCGAGCGGGATCCGGACGTCGATCCCCTTGAGGTTGTGCTCCCGGGCGCCCCGGACCACGAGCCCCGCGCTGTTGCCCGGCCGCCGGCGGACCGGGACCGCGATCTGCCGCGCCCCCGACAGGTACTGGCCCGTGATGGACTGCGGCGTTCGCAGGATGGTCTCGAGCGGGCCCGAGGCCACGACCCGCCCGCCGTGGGCGCCGGCGCCCGGGCCGATGTCCACGATCCAGTCGGCCGACCGGATCGTCTCCTCGTCGTGCTCGACGACGAGAATCGTGTTGCCGAGGTCGCGCAGCCGGAGGAGCGTATCGATCAGCCGGCGGTTGTCCCGCTGGTGCAGCCCGACGCTCGGCTCGTCGAGGACGTAGAGGACGCCCATCAGCCCCGAGCCGATCTGCGTCGCGAGCCGGATCCGCTGCGCCTCTCCGCCCGACAGCGTGTTCGCGGTGCGGTCGAGCGTCAGGTAGTCGAGCCCGACGTCCACCAGGAACCGCAGCCGCGCCGAGATCTCCTTGAGGATCTGGTGGGCGATCATCTTCTCGCGGTCGGTGAACGCGAGCCCCGAGAAGAACTGCATCGCGCCCCGGACCGTGAGCGCGCACGCTTCGGCGATCGACCGGCCGCCGATGGTGACCGCCAGGCTCTCTTTCTTGAGCCGCGTCCCCCGGCAGTCCGGGCAGGGCGCGGTGCTCATATACTCCTCGATCTCTTCCTTGGCGTACTCCGAGTCCGTCTCCTGGTGCCGGCGCTCGAGCTGCGGGATCACCCCCTCGAACACCGTGTCGTACTGGCGCAGCGTCCCCCACCGGTTATGGTAGCGGATCCGCACCGCGTCGTCGGCGCCGTAGAGGAGCGCGCGGACAAACTCGCGGGGAAGCTTCCGGACCGGCGTGCGCATGTCGACGCCGTGGTGGTCGGCGAGCGACCGCAGCAGCTCCTGATAGTACTCGCTCGTCGAGCTGGCCCACGGCAGGACCGCGCCGTCGAGCAGCGAGAGGTTGGGGTCCAGTACGCGGTCGGGGTCGATCTCCTGCTTGAACCCGAGCCCGGTGCAGGTCGGGCACGCGCCGTAGGGCGCGTTGAACGAGAAGATGCGCGGCTCGATCTCCGGCAGGCTCACGCCGTCGTCGGGGCACGCGAAGTTCCGGCTGAAGATCATCTCCTCGCCGTCCACGATCTGGATGCCGACGACGCCCTGCCCCAGCTTGAGCGCGGTCTCGACCGAGTCGTTGAGCCGCGTACGGATGTCGGGCCGGACGGCGAGGCGATCCACGACGACGTCGATCTGGTGCTTCCGGTTCTTGTCGAGGGGGATCTCCTCGCCGAGCTCGTAGAGCGCGCCGTCCACCCTGACGCGGGCGAACCCCTGCCGGCGGAGGTCCAGAAACAGCTGGCGGTACTCCCCCTTCCGGCCGCGAACGATCGGGCCGAGGACGAGGATCCGCTGGCCTTCCGGCAGCGCGAGCACCCGGTCCACGATCTGCTCCGGGGTCTGCCGGCTGATCGGCTTCCCGCACCGCGGGCAGTGCGGCTGCCCCACCCGCGCGTAGAGCAGCCGGAGGTAGTCATAGATCTCCGTCACCGTCCCGACGGTCGAGCGGGGGTTCCGGGGGGCGCCTTTCTGGTCGATCGAGACGGCCGGGCTCAGCCCGTCGATGTGATCGACGTCCGGCTTCTCCATCAGGCCGAGGAACTGCCGGGCGTAGGCGGAGAGCGACTCGACGTACTTCCGCTGGCCCTCGGCGTAGATCGTGTCGAACGCGAGGGAGGACTTCCCGGACCCCGAGATGCCGGTCAGGACGACCAGCCGGTCCCGGGGGATTTCCACGTCGATGTCTTGGAGGTTGTGCTCGCGCGCGCCGCGCACGACGATCCGGTCGAGAGGCATCGCGTCCCTTCCTCGGCTCTCCTACCTGAGTTCCTCTAGTGTAACGTCACACGTCTGACAAGGGAACACCGTGGGACGAGGGATCCCCTTCGCCCCTTCCTTCTCAGAGCACTGGGCCAGTCGTTCGGTTCCTACCGCGGGCGTCCGCGCCCACTTGCCCGGCGCGGACGAGATCGGGCCCCGGCCGGCCCGCCGGCGGCGCCCCGGTGGCCCCGCCGGGCGCGGGGACCGGCAAAGAACGGCTCGCCCGTGCCCTTGCGGAGTTCCTGAAGCTGGTCCCGCAGGGCGGCGGCCTTCTCGAACTGCAGCTCCGCCGCCGCCTTCCGCATTTCCCGCTCGAGCGCCTCGATCGTCCCCTCGAGCTCAGCGGGGCTCAGCATCAGGAGGCGCGCGATGTCCCACGGGACGCTCTTCCGCTGCTCCGCGAGGCCGATCAGCTCCTTCGCCGTCAGGACGGCGCCGTCGCCGCCCTCGCCGGAGGCGGCATAGGCGGCGGGCTCCTCCGCCACCGCTTCCAGCTCGATGAAGTCGCGGATCGGCTTGACGATCGTCTCCGGAGTGATCCCGTGCTCTTCATTATACCGCCGCTGGATCGCGCGCCGCCGGTTGGTCTCGTCGATCGCGTTGCGCATCGATTCCGTGACCTCGTCGGCGTAGAGGATCACGCGGCCGCCGATGTTCCGGGCGGCCCGGCCCATCGTCTGGATCAGGCTCGTCTGGGAGCGGAGGTAGCCCTCCTTGTCGGCGTCCAGGATCGCGACAAGCGAGACCTCGGGGAGGTCCAGGCCTTCCCGCAGGAGGTTGATCCCGACGAGCACGTCGTAGGTGCCCTGACGCAGGTCCTTCAGAATCTGGACGCGCTGGAGCGTCTCCACCTCCGAGTGGAGGTAGTGCACCTTCATCCCGAGCTCCTGCAGGTAGTCCGAGAGGTCCTCGGCCATCCGCTTCGTCAGGGTGGTCACCAGGGTGCGCTCACCTTTCTCAACCTGGGCCTTGATCTCGGCGATCAGGTCGTCCACCTGCCCCTTGGCCGGCCGGACCTCGACGTGGGGATCCACGAGCCCGGTCGGGCGCACGATCTGCTCGACCACCTGGCAGCTCACGCTCAGCTCGTACGGCCCGGGCGTCGCCGAGACGAAGACGACCTGGGGCACCAGGGCGTCGAACTCGTCGAACGTCAGCGGCCGGTTGTCGTACGCCGACGGCAGCCGGAACCCGAACTCCACCAGGTTCCGCTTCCGGGCGCGGTCGCCCTCGTGCATCCCGCGAACTTGAGGAACCGTCACGTGCGACTCGTCGATCATCACGAGAAAGTCCTTCGGGAAGTAGTCGAGCAGGCACCCGGGCCGCTCGCCCTCGGCCCGCCCCGAGAGGTGCCGGGAGTAGTTCTCGATGCCGGGGCAGTACCCGACCTCGCGCAGCATCTCGAGGTCGTACTTGGTCCGGAACTCCAGGCGCTGCGCTTCGAGCAGCTTCCCCTGATCCTTGAACCACTGGACGCGCTCGCGGAGCTCCGCCTCGATCCGCCCCAGCGCCTCCTCCATCTTGGAGGCGGTCGTGACCCAGTGCTTCGCCGGCCAGATCGCGACCGCCGGCTTGGCGGTCAGGACCTCGCCCGTGAGCGGGTCGATCTCGTGGATCCGCTCGATCTCGTCGCCGAACAGCTCGACCCGCACCGCCCGGTCCTCGTAGGACGGGAAGATCTCGATCACGTCCCCGCGCACCCGGAACCGGCCGCGGGCGAAGTCAATGTCGTTCCGCTCGTACTGGACGTCCACGAGGCGCCGGAGGATCTCATCGCGCGAGCGCGCCTCGCCCACCCGGAGGAACAGCATCACGTCCTGGTAGTCCTCCGGCGAGCCCAAGCCGTAGATGCAGGAGACCGACGCCACGACGATCACGTCGCGCCGTTCCATGAGGGCCTTCGTCGAGGCGTGCCGGAGGCGGTCGATCTCGTCGTTGATCGAGGCGTCCTTGGCGATGTACAGGTCCGTCTGCGGGACGTATGCCTCCGGCTGATAGTAATCGTAGTAGGAGACGAAGTACCGGACCGCGTTGTCCGGGAAGTACTGCCGGAACTCGCCGTAGAGCTGGGCCGCCAGTGTCTTGTTGTGCGCGAGAACGAGCGTCGGCCGCCGGATCTGCTCGATCGCCCGGGCAACGGTGTAGGTTTTTCCGCTGCCCGTGACTCCGAGGAGCGTCTGGTAGCGGTCGCCGCGCCGGATCCCCTCGACGAGCTGGGCGATCGCCTTCGGCTGGTCGCCCGCGGGGGTCTGGTCGGTGACCATCGTGAGCTGAGGCATCGGTTAATTATAGCACGCACCCAAGAGGCGGGACCACGGGTTAGGTACAGCGGGCGTATATACGCCGCGCGGCAGAGATCGTATTCCGGGGTGACCCTGCGCCTAGGGGCGGGCCTCCTGAACCGGCACGACGACGACGGACGGCTGCTCGGCCTCAAGGGCGGCGGCGATCGCCTGGCGCACTTCACCCGCCTCCCGGACCGGAGTGCAGCGCGCACCGTAACCGCTGGCGACGGCCGCGTGGTCAATGCCCGGTAAGGCGGTGCCGGGGTGCGGCCGGGGATCGTGCGCCAGATTGAGGTGTTCTTCGATCGCCCGCTTGACCGCCAGATACCCTCCGTTGTCGATCACGACGACGACGACCGGCGCGCGATCCCGGACGGCGGTCCAGAGGGCCTGGACCGTGAAATGGAAGCTGCCGTCGCCCACAACGGCGACGACAGGACGGTCCGGTCGCGCGAGCTTGGCCCCAATGGCCGCGGGAACGCCCCACCCAAGAGCCCCGCCCGAGGTGCGATAGAGGTGGGTGCCCTCGGGGAACGGACAGTGCCGGAGGAGAAGGCGGGAAGAGCGGATGGCTTCATCCATTACGATCGCATGCCTGGGCAGGACCCGGCCCAGCTCGGCGGCCAAATAGGAGACAGGCACCGGCGTTCCGTCTGTGGATGCGGCGCGTTCCTGCCGCAACGACGCCTCGCGCGCCCGGCGCATCTCGGCCAGGTGTGTCGCCCGTTCCGCCCGCACGGCAGCCGTGAGGCCCCCCAGCGCCTCCACGGCCGTGGTGAGATCGCGCAGGACCAGCGCGGGATCCCCCTAAAGGCCGATGTCCGGTGGAGTGCTCCAGCCCACCTGTTCGGGATCGGGGTGCGCATGGATCACACGGGCTCCGGCCGGCAGGCGCGGCCGGCGGCGGTCCGAGAAGGGATAGAAGAGACGACAGCCGACGGCCAGCAGCCAGTCGCAGTCCTGCAGGACGGCGCGCTCCTCCCCGTACAGGCCGAGAAAGCGGGGGTCCACGGTGGGATAGGGCAGCGCCGAGAACTCGGTGCGGTCGGCGGCGACGACCGGCAGCTCCAGGGCCTCCGCCAGGGCGCGCGCGTCGGGCAGGGCACCCGCCGCCGAACTGCCGAGCATCAAGAGCGGCCGGTGCGCCGCCAGCAGCATCTCGGCCGCGGCCCGCACGGCCGCCGCGTCAGGCCGGCGCCCGAGCCCGACCGGGCCGTGCCCGCGGCGTGAGCCCATCCGCGCGTGAGCCAATACGCCGCCTGCGGCGTGAGCCGATACGTCCGGGGCGGCCGCCGACGTCGCGCCGGGCAGCCGATCGCCGTCGGATACCTGCTCGCTCATCAGATCTTCGGGCACGGTCAAGTAGACGGGCCCCGGGGGTGGGGCGGCGGCCACGTGAAGGACGCGCCGGAGATCGGCCGCGATCGCGCCGGCCGACAGGCTCTGCCAGGACCATTTCGTGAACGAGCGCAGGAGCGCACTGAGATCGGGGAGGGCGCTAAACCCGTCTTCCGCGAGCACGTGCCGGTCTTTGTGTCCCGCCGTGACGACCACCGGAGATCCGTCGCGGTAGGCGTTGTAAATCTGACTCATGCCGTTCATCGTGCCCACGGAGGTGTGCAGTCCCACGACACCGACCCCCCCGCCGGCGCGGGCGTACCCGTCCGCCATCGCCACGGCCGCGCTTTCGTGGAGCGCGAGCACGTAGCGCAGGCCGCCATCGGCGCGGATCGCCTCGAGGAGCGCCGCTTCGGTCGAGCCAGGCAGGCCGAAGAGCATGCCGACGCCGCCGGCCCGCAACGTGGCGACGAACGACTCGGCGCCGTTCATCGTGGTCTGGCGGGGCTCGTGCGCACTGCGCGCCTAGTAAACCGAGGCCGGCCCGAGAACGTGAGCCGCGTACTGCGAGAAGCTGTTGTCGACAAACGAATTGACCGGGGGCGCCTCGGCGATCAGGCGCTGTTCCAGAAAGAACTGCTCCAGCTGGGCGATACTTGCCATATTGACCTTGCCATCGGGGTCGAACCCGGCAGGCTTCATCGTCTCCCACAGCGCCATGTCGTCAAGGCGTATCGCTTTCGCGAGGATGTTGAGAATCGCAGGCTTGTCGACGCCCCTTCGCATGGCCGCGAGGTAGTCACGGATCCCCTTCACGTAAGCCACCATGAAGGCCCTGGCGAGATCGGGCTGCTCGCGGATGAACTGGCTGCCGTACGCCAGGGCTGCGGTCTGCAGGCCGGGCGCCATCTCATCGACACCCACGAGGCGGACGCCGATCCCCTCGCGCACCACGCGCGCCACGAACGGCTCCGACATCAGCGCGGCATCGATTGATTTGTTGACCAGGGCCGCCGCCTGTTCCGGAAACGGAATGGGGCGAATCTGCACATCGGCCGGCGTCAGCCCCGCCCGCCGGAGGTAGGCCGCGAGCGCGAAGCCGGTGGACGTAGGCAGACCTGGCGGCGTCACCGCGATCGTCCGGCCTTTGAGCTCGATCGGGCCCATGATCTTCGGTGCCAGGTCCTTGCGCACCACCAGCGCGGTATACCCGGCGCCGGGCGGCTGCGAGCCCTTGTCGGCGACGACCTTGAACCCCAGGTGTGCCGCCACGCCGTTGAAGAGGGCCGGGTTCATGCCGACGTCGGCCACGTCCACGCGATTCGTCGAGAGGAGGTTCATGGTCTGCGAGGCGTACGTCAGCCGCACGTACTCGATGCGGATGCCCAGTTGCTCGAAGTATCCGCGGCCGTCCGCCACGTAGAGGCCGCTGTTCGAGGGGCCTGCGCTGGAGAGGACAACGCGGACGGTCCGAAGCTGCGCAGGGCTCCCCGGCGCGGGGGCCCCTGTCTGGGCGCTCCCCACCGCCCCGGCGCCACGGCCCGCCAAGCCGATCAGGCAAAGCGCCGCTGCCACCAGCGGCGCCGCCTGCAGCCTCCGGATCTCTCGCCCGCTCATGATGATGTCCCTTTCCCCCCTCAGTGTACGAGGGTTCGTGGGGGAGACGTACGCTCCTCCATCGCGACCCGGGGCGTTCCTCTCAGCGCCCCGCAAGGCCGTGCCGAAGCGCTTCCGAGATGGTTCGGACCCGCCGCGTCCTACCGGGCTCCGCCCCGCAGGACCTCCCAGAGGCGCTCGACCTCCCGGCGGGTCTCCTCGGGAGCGCCGTTGTTGTCGATTACCCAGTCGGCGTAAACGAGCTTCTCCCGGAGCGGCATTTGCGCGCCAAGCCTCCGCCGAGCCTCCGCTTCAGGAAGGCCGTCGCGGGCGGCGAGCCGGCGCGCCCGCACGTCGTCGTCCGCGTACACCACGAGGATCCCGTCCAGGCCGAGGTCGCGGCCGTCCGTCGTTTCCAGGAGGAGCGGGATGTCAAAGACGATGACCTCGACGTGGGAATCAGCCGCGAGGCGGGCGGCCTCCTCCGCCATCCGGCGGCGGATATGGGGGTGCGTCAGGTCGTTGAGGCGGTGCCGGGCGGCGGCGTCCGAAAAGATGCGGCCGGCGAGGACCTTCCGGTCGAGCGTGCCGTCCGGCTCGACCACCTCGGGCCCGAACGCCTGGACCACGTCGTCGTACGCGGGCCCGCCCGGGGCGACCACCTCGCGGGCGATCTGGTCGGCGTCCACGACCGCGGCCCCGAGCTCCCGAAGGAGCCCCGAGACCAGGCTCTTCCCGCTCGCGATGCCTCCGGTGAGCCCGATCCGGCGCGGACGCATGGGCTCGCGCGCGTGTCGGCTCACGCGCGTATGAGCCCGCGGCGGAGGCCCACGGCACGGCCCGGGCCGCTCATGCCAGCTCGGTGAGGTCCTGCCAGTTGGAGCCGGCGGCGAGGTTTACGACAAGCGGCGCCTCGAGCCGGTAGGCCTCCTCCATCACCTTCCGGATGCTGGGGGCCGCGTCGGACACGAGCTCCCGGGGCACCTCGAACAGCAGCTCGTCGTGAATCTGTAAAATCATCTCGAGCCCGCGAAACTCCGGCAGCAGGTCGTGGTGGATGCGCAGCATCGCGATCTTGATGATGTCGGCCGCCGCCCCTTGAATCGGGGCGTTGATCGCGATCCGCTCGGCGGCCTCCCGGATCTGGCGGTTGCGGCTGAGGATGTCGGGCAAGTACCGGCGGCGGCCCAGGAGCGTCGTGACGTACCCGTCGCGCCGCGCCTGCTCGACCGTGGTCCGCATGTACTCAGCGACCCGGGGGTAGCGCGAGAAGTAGGTGTCCATGAATCCCCGGGCTTCCTCCCGGCCGATCCCGAGCTGCGCGGCGAGCCCGAAGTCGCTGATGCCGTACGCGATGCCGTAGTTGAAGGCCTTCATCCGGCGTCGCATCTCGCGCGTCACCTGGTCGACCGCCACGCCGAACACCTCGGCCGCGGTGATCGTGTGAATGTCCTCGCCCCGGCGGAACGCCCCGAGCAGGCCGGGATCCTGCGTGATGTGCGCGAGGACGCGCAGCTCGATCTGCGAGTAATCGGCCGAGAGCAGCAGCGTGGCCGGGCGGCCCGCGACGATCGTCCGGCGGATCTGCTGACCGACCTCGGTGCGGATCGGGATGCTCTGGAGGTTGGGATCCGTCGTGATCACCCGGCCGGTCGCGGCGACCGTCTGATTGAAAGTCGTGTGCAGGCGCCCGGTGCGGGGATCCACCATCGCCGGCAGGACGTCCACGTAGGTGCTGAGGAGCTTGCTCAGCTCCCGGTGCTCGACGATCTTCGCCACGACCTCATGCTGCGGGGCAAGCTGCTCCAGCACGTCCGCGTCGGTCGAGAACCCGGTCTTGGTCCGCTTGAGCGGGGGCAGCTGGAGCTTCTCGAACAGCACGAACGCCAGCTGCTTCGGAGATCCGATGTTGAACTCCGTGCCTGCGAGGCGGTAGATCTCGGCCGTGAGCGCCTCCAGGCGATCCCGGATGCTCGAGGCGAGGGCCCGTAGCGCATCGACATCCACCGCGACGCCCACCCGCTCCATCCGGGCCAGGACCTCGGCCAGCGGCAGCTCAATCTCCCGGTAGAGCCGGTACACCTCCCGCGCCTGCAGCCGGCTCTCCATGACTTCGCGCAGCCGCAGGATCAGGTCGGCCTCCTCGGCCGCGGCGTCCTCGGGACCCGGGCCGAGCGCGAGCCCCTCCCCCTCGACCCCTTGGTGAAGCCGCCACCCGAGGTGCTCCCAGGCGGCGCTCGCCAGCGTGTGGGTGCGCTTGCCGGGGTCCAGCAGGTAGGACGCGAGCGAGACGTCAAACGCGAAGCCCCGCGGCCGGAGCCCGGCGCCTTCCAGCAGGAGCCGGTCGCGCTTGACGTCCTGGCTCAGCTTCGGCAGGTCCTCGCGCTCGAGCGCCTCGGCGAGAACGGCGGGCACCTCCCCCGAGACCGCGACGTACACCGCCTCCCCGGGCCGGGTGGCCACGGCGAGCCCGCGTAGCCTGGCCATCATGGGATGGCCCTCGTCCGCGACCGGCGCCACCGCCACCTGCGTGGCGCCGCCGAGGACCGGGCCGAGGGCATCAGGGGTCACGGTCCGGTACGTGCCCCGGGCCTGCGTTCGGGGGGTGCTGACCCCCAGCCGGTCGAGCAGCGACTTGAACTCGAGGCGCGTGAACAGGTCCCGGACCCGCTCGACGTCCAGGGGACGCCGGCGCAGCGCCTCGAACTCGACCGACAGGTCCACGTCGGTCGCGATCGTGGCGAGCTGCTTGCTCTGGAGGATCTGCTCGCGGTACTCCGTCAGGCGCTCGCGGAGGCGGGCGTCGGGGAGGCCGCCGAGCCCGCCGAGCACCGCCTCCACGCCCAGGCCGTTGGCGAGCAGGCGGGCGGCCGTCTTCTCCCCCACGCCGGGGACGCCTGGGATGTTGTCGGTCGCATCCCCTTTGAGGCTCTTGAGGTCCGGCATCTGGGCCGGTTCGATCCCAAACCGTGCGCGCACGGCCGCCTCGTCGTACACGGTCGTCTCGCTGATGCCCCGGCTCGTCACCATGACCCGAATGTGGGGCGAGATGAGCTGGAGCGCATCCAGGTCGCCCGTCACGATCAGGACGTCCATCCCGCGGGCCTCGGCCCGGCGGGCGATCGTGCCGATCACGTCGTCGGCCTCGTACCCGGCGATCTCAAAGATCGGGATCTCGAACGCCTCGACGACCTCCTTGGCCAGGGCAACCTGCGGGCGGAGGTCGTCCGGCATCTTCTGCCGGGTGGCCTTGTACTCGGCGGAGACTTCGTGGCGGAACGTCGGTCCGGGCTTGTCGAACGCCACAGCGACGTACTCCGGGTCCACTTCCTCGAGGACCTTGAGCAGCATCGTCGTGAAGCCGTACACGGCGTTCGTGGGACGGCCGTCCCGGGTCGTGAAGTACGGCAGGGCGTAGAAGGCGCGGTAGACGAGGCCGTTGGCGTCCAGGAGCAGGAGCTTCGGGCGGCTGTCGGAGGATAACATCTCTCGATAGATTATAGCACTCAAGCCCGCCGTGGCACTCTTCGTGAGCGGGTTTCGGATCCATCTAAACCTGCACGGCAGCTCGGCGGGCAGCCACTCGGGGGGCGTTGCTTGAGCCGCGAGGGCGCAGATGGTACGATTACAGGTGGCCGACGCGTGCCGGAGTGTCGGAATCGGCAGACGATGGCGACTCAAAATCGCCTGGGGTCACCCCCCGTGGGGGTTCGAGTCCCCCCTCCGGCACCATAGTGTTTGGATGTTAAGATGGTTTAATGTTCCTAAAGCGAAGGCCAACGTCTGACTCGATCAGTGACCGCGGCCTCAGAAGGGCTGCCGGGCCTGAGCCACTGCAACATCTCACGCGGCCGGCGAATCACTAATCGGCGACGCCCCCGGCGCACTGACCCGCGCATAAACGTGTGTGTGCCCAGGACACTGCTTGTGCGCGGGACGCAGCCGGCACCGGTCGGGCGAGACGGTCCAGGCGCGACGGGCGACGCCGGGGCGGGTTCAACCAACATGCTGAGATACACGGGAAGACTGGTGGATCGGGCGCTGACAAGCGTCCCATCGGATGTCATCAGGTGACGCAGGTCTGTGATCCACCGGTTTGGCCTCATGGCCCGGGAATTCGCGACCGTGAAAGTGTCTGGGCGATGAGTGCACGCCACTCGGGGACGTACGTTTCGACGAACGCGTCGGGGAACGCCGCGCGGTCGCGCCGCGCGCTGCGCACCTTCCAGGTGCCGCCCCCACCGGTTGACCACATCTCCACGGCCCACATCGCGGTCTGGGGCGCAAAGTCAGGCGCCCATCCGAGCACCGTACCCCCATCCGGTTCGTGACGCACCCGGTAGAGTCCGAGCACCACGCCCTTGCAGATTTCGAGGGCGTTGGCGGGAGAGTGGAGCTCGGCCTGCCGCTTCATGTCCTCAAGGAACGGCTCAACGACGTCTTCCAGGAGCTCCCACGCCGCCTCGGTGGGATCCTTGTAGCCCCACCGGTGCGAGCCTGCACGGCTGTTGAGGTCATCGAGATCCAACGCCCGCGCCGCCTCTTCGATCTCGCACGCAACATCCTCGAATAACACCTCGCCGAGGAGATCGCTCGCCATCTTGCCTGCCTCCGCGCGGAGATCGGGACGGGCGGCAAGCAGGCGTTGCAGAACGGTCGCGGCCTCCTCAGGCTTGAGCCGATCGAGCACGGAGGCGACGTTCCTTGAGGGTTTCCCTGATGGCGCGGTCCGGCCGCGGGCGGCCCTCGCTCTGGTCATGGTCTGATCATGGTTTGCCGTTCAATGGAGTCGGTCCCTCCGACCCGGCGACGCGAGCGGGAGGCGCCTGCGGCAAGGCTCATTTCGGCGGGTGCTTGCTGCCGACGATGAAATGCATCTTGTCGACCCGCGGGTCCCACCCGTTTTCCCGAAGGAAATCTGTGACGTGCTGCACGTATGCCCGCGAGCCACGACGAGTCCAGAAACGCGTCGAGTCCACCAATCGGCGCAGGACGGCGCCGCACGCCATGAAGTGCGACGTACGATCCTCGTCCGATCGCCAC
>JAPVSX010000181.1:0-5377 GCA_047519495.1 Armatimonadota bacterium | reverse complement strand
TGTTGGCCGCCGCGGCGCCCGCCCGGGCGCCCGCCCGGGCGGTGCAGATCCACGGCGGCTACGGCCTTATCAAAGACTACCCGGTCGAGCGCATTTACCGGGACGTGAAGCTCTGCGAGATCGGCGAGGGGACCTCGGAGATCCAGCGGCTGATCATCGCCCGGGAAATCCTCGCGTGAGCGCATGGAGGTGCAGAGGGTGAAGACGACCGTCGTCGGGAGCTACCCGAAGATTCCGGATCCTCCCGCCCCGGGCCGGTGGCGCACGAGCGTGGAGAAGCTGCAGCGGGGGGAGATCACCCCGGCCGACCTGCGCCGCGTTGAGGACGAGGTGACCGAGGAGGTGCTGCGCGAGCAGGCCGACGCGGGCATCGACATCCTGACCGACGGCCAGATCCGGTGGGAGGACGGGCTGACGTACTTCGCGCGCGGGCTCACCGGGTTCACGATCAACGGGCTGCAGCGCTACTTCGACACGAACGTCTACTACCGCCAGCCGATCGCGACCGCGGAGGTCGCGTGGCAGGCCCCGATCAGCGTCGCCGACTACACGTTCGCCGCAGCCCACAGCCCCCGCCCGGTGAAGCCTGTCGTGACGGGGCCGCTCACGCTCGCCGTCTGCAGCCGCGACGAGTTCTACGGGAACCCGGACCAGTTCGTCATGGCGCTCGCCGCGGCGCTGAACCGGGAGCTCCGGGCGCTCGAGGAGGCCGGCGCCGAGCTCATCCAGGTCGACGAGCCCGGCCTGCTCGTCCGGCGCGACCGGTTCCCGCTGTTCCGGCGCGCGATGGACGTGCTCTGGGACGGGATTGCGGCCCGCCGCGCCCTCTACACCTACTTCGGGCACGTCGAGGGCCTGTACCCCGCCCTCCTCGACCTGCCCGTGGACATCCTCGGGCTCGACTTCGTCGCCGGCCAGCGGAACTGGGAGATCCTGCGCCGCGCCAAATTCACGAAGGACCTGGGCCTCGGGGTCCTCGATGCCCGGAACACCCGCATGGAATCCCCGGACGAGGTGGCGGCCGCGTGCCGGAAGGCGGCGGAGCTCGCCCCGGGGGCGTCGCTGTACGTTGGGCCGAGCGCCGGCCTGGAGTTCCTCCCCCGCCGGGTGGCGCGCAAGAAGCTGGAGGCGCTGGCCGCCGGGGTGCGCCGCGCCGGGGAGAGTGCCGCATGACCGCTGCCGCCGCTCCCCTGCCGCCTCTGCCCACGACGACGGTCGGGAGCCTGCCGAAGCCACCCTACCTCCTGGACGCGCGCCGGAAGGTCTCGCGCAAGCAGATGGACCCGGGGGAGCTCGCGCAGCTCGAGCGCCGCGCCACGGAGGAGTGGATCCGGCGCCAGGAGGAGCTCGGGATCGACCTCCTGGTGGACGGCGAGATGTACCGGGGCGACATGGTCGCCTTCTTTGCCGACCGGATGGACGGGTTCCAGATCGCCGGCCTCGTCCGCTCCTACGGCAACCGCTACTACCCCAAGCCGGCGGTCGTCGGGCCGGTGGGCCGGCGCGCGCCGGCGACCGTGGACTGGTTCCGGTTCGCGCAGGGCCTCACAGCCCGGCCGGTCAAGGGGATGCTGACGGGGCCGTACACGATCGCCGAGTGGTCGTTCAACGAGTACTACCCGACGCGCCGGGAGCTCGTGCTGGAGCTGGCGCGGGCGGTCCACGATGAGGCCGTGGACCTCGAGCAGGCCGGTGCGCGGTACATCCAGATCGATGAGCCGGCGATCCACACCCGTCCCGACGAGGACTTCGACCTGGCCGCGGAGGCGATGGAGATCGTGACCCGGGGCCTCTCGGCGTACACGATCACCCACGTCTGCTACGGCGACGTCACGAAGATCTACCCGGCGATGCTGCGCCTCGCGGTCGACCAGATCGACCTGGCCCTCAAGAACGACGACTTCGCCCTGCTCGAGACCTTTCGGACGCCGCGCTTCACCAAGGACATCGGCGCCGGCGTCATCGATGCGCACAGCCACCGGACCGAGACCCCCGAGGAGGTCCTGGAGGGGATCCGGCGGACGCTCAAGGTGATTCCGGCCCGGCAGGTGTACATCTCCCCGGACTGCGGGCTCAAGACTCGGACGGCGGACGAGGCCCTGGCCAAGCTGGCCTCGATGGTCGAGGGCACCCGGCGCGCCCGAAAGGAGCTGGCCTCATAGGCCTGCCGGCTCCGTCAAGCCTGGCGCACGAGGCGCGGCGGGTGATCCGCGCCTCGTGCGAGCACGTCTTCGCGTACCTGGCGCATCCCGAGCACCTGCCGCGGTACGCCACGCCGCTCTGGATGGCCGCCGATGCGGTCGAGAAGCGGGGCAGCGCGCACATCCTCGCGCTGCGCGGCTACTTCATCGGCCTGCCGGTCGAGTCCGTCCAGCGCATCGTGCTCCGCCCGCCGTCGTCGGTGGAGTTCACCCAGATCCGGGGGACCCTGCGGGCGTTCTCCGGCCGCTGCACGCTCCGCAGCGTGGAGGACGGCACCGAGATCGTCTACCGGATCGAGGTCGATCCGGGGATCCCGATGATCTCCGAGGACGCCGCCCGGCAGTTCCTCGTGCAGTATCTGGAGCGGATGCTCGACCGGATCAAACTGGCGGCGGAACGGAAGGCGCCGGGCCGGCGCGCCCCGCGCGGCACCGCGGTGGCGTCGGCGCTGCCCGGTGCGGCGGCCGCCGTCGAAGCGGACGAGGAGTCGGCGGCGGAGATCGAGGCGCCGGCTGCGCCCGCCGGCGCGGCCGCCGCTGCCGAGGTGGTGGCGCCCTCTCCCCAACCCGCGGCTGCGGGGGAGGGGCGGGAGACCCCACCCCAGGCGGCCCCATCCGGACGGCGCCATCGCCGCCGCCGTCGCCAACGGCATTCCGGAGGCGGATCTGGGGGCGGACGATCGAGCGCCGGCGGGCCAGCGCGCTCCGGTCCCTCAAAGGGCTGATGGCCCCGGGTTTCAAGGCGACCGCCTCGGACTGCGGCAGCAGGCCGGGCTGATTCCTCCAGGCCACTGAAAGAGGACCTCATATCAAATTGATGGGCTGGGGAGACCATGCCCACATTCCGCACTTCGCGCTCACGATTTGGCCCGAATTTTAGCGGCCTCGAACGCGGCGAGCGAAACCTCCTGCATTTTCTTGACAATGGCATCCAGGCGCTGATGATTCTGGATGCCCTCTTGGTAGAGGCGGACTAGCGACGCATCGAGCATGCGGGCTTCAGTCCGCCCGTTGACCTTGCGAGTCCACTGATAGTATGGTCCGTGGCGCCGTTTCGGATCGGCATGGCAAGCGCAGGATGGCGTGCCGCAGGTGAGCCAGCGCTGGGACACACTCCCCAGGCAGATGTAGCCGACGCCGCGGAGTTGCCGCTTGAGGCGCTCATACTCCTGCCGATAGCGGCGTAGCGCCTCGAGGATCGCACCCTCGTTTGCCGAACGTGTGTGCTTGACAGTCTTCATGGCCTACTGTATAGTATACAGTAGGCTACCGCGGAACGTCAAGTCTGACGCACACGGTGCTGATGAGCAGGGCCCCAGCCCCCTCAGACCGCACGTGCTCGGCCGTCACCGTCCAGGTCGACCGCCCGGGGCCGCTCCCCCTCGTCAATCACGTCCTGGACCGCCTGGGGCTGCCCGCCCTCCTCGACCAGCACATCCCGACGCCACCAGCGCGGTGCGCCCTAGCGTATGCCAGGGGGCTGGGGGTGTTGCTGCGCTCGACCATCGTCGAGCGAGCGCCGATCTACCGGCAGCAGGAACTGACCCGAGCGTTTACGCAGATCAACCTGAGCGTACTCATGGACGATCCGGTGCCGCATCCCACGAATGGCCGCCCAGGGGACCGACGGAGCCAGAGCCTGAACTGAATCGGGAATGTGACGTGTGGCTTCGCCAATGATCGAAAGGTTGCGGACGACAGCATCGATCGTCTCTGGATCGGCGGCGAAGTCGCTAGGTGAGTGTCGCCGTGTATTGCTCAATCTTGCGTGCCGCAATCAGCATGTCGCGGACGCGGTCTTGCCAACGGTTAGGCGGCACGGACCGATTCGTGGGCGATGCGCTCACGGAGAGTATCGTTGAGCGCGCCAGGGGTCAGGAGGTCCACTCGTGCGCCAAGAAGATGTTCCAGGTACTCCTGCAGCCCCGCCAGTGTGAAGTATCCGGTGGGTCGCTTGAGTTCTACGAGGAAATCGACGTCACTCTGCGGCCCTGCTTGGTCGCGGGCCACAGATCCGAATAAGGTGAGGTTGACGACACCAAAACGCTGTAGATCGTCTCGATGCGCTCGCAGGATGGCCAGAACGTCATCGCGCCGCACAGGAGTATCACCGCAGCCATTATCCCAGAAACTCCGTGATCGTGCCATAGGCAACCACATAGGTGCGATACTTGTTTGAATATGGTGCTCAGGGCGGCACGGTGAGTTTGGACACCGAGTCGAGGCTACAGCCCGGGCCCCAACTCCGCCTGTCCAACCACCCCACGCTGCGGCGCACATCGGTGATCGCCGCTCATGTATCTCGGCAGTGTCGAGATCTGCCGACACTCACGTAATGACATGGCCGCAGGACGTCTTGGCTCAAAGACGCGCAGAAGCCCATGACATCACGATGGTCGAGGAAGATCCTTACCGACTTCTCCCCTGCGGCGATCGTCGAAGCGATCGAGCAGAGCACCGTGGCCGCCACGTCCGCCTACGTCCGCTTGGGAAACGGAGAGGTCCACGAGGACCGGGAGCTGACCTGGGTCTCCACCGGCACCCCTCTGATATATTTCAATGGCGTCGTCCGCACAGCATCCGGGACATCTACCTCTACCGACCCGAAAGCGGATAATGCCGTTGCCGCCTGCATACGGAGGGATCCAGAGCTCAACCGGGCTTGCCAGTGACAATAGCTGTCGGTTTTTTCCGACAGGCGGGCCGCCACCTCGAGCGTCCAGTGTAGCCGAGATCCTTCCCTCAACGTCCCACCGCCTCGCGCGCGACCGCCATCACCCCGTCCACGTGGGCGTCCCACGAGAACTGCTGCGCCCGGGCCCGCCCGATTGCGGCCATCGCCTGCCGGCGCCCCGCATCGCGGGCCAGGCGCGTGATCTCGCGCGCCAGGGCGGCCGCATCGCGGGGCGGATAGTACACGGCAGCTTCCCCGCACATCTCGCGGTTGAGGGGCCGGTCGGCCGCGACGATCGGCAGCCCGGTCGCCATCGCCTCGACCAGCGGAAACCCGAACGACTCGCAGAGGGACGGGAACACGAACAGATCTGCGGCCCGGTACACGTGATGAACCGAGGCGTGAGGCACCCGGCCCAACAGCCGCACGCGGTCGCCGAGCGCGTGCCGCGCGATGAAGGCCTGGTACTGCATCACGCCGGCCGGCCAGTCCTCCGGCGCGA
>JAPVSX010000180.1:0-7921 GCA_047519495.1 Armatimonadota bacterium | reverse complement strand
GGCGCCGCGCGCGAGCGGAGCGGGAGCAGGGATGGCTGAGGCGATAAGCCCGACCAGGATGAACCTCCTGCAGCGCCAGAACCAGGTGAAGCTGGCGCAGCAGGGCGTCGAGTTGTTGAAGCGCAAGCGGGATGCGCTCGTCGCGGACTTCTTCAACATCGTGCGGCGGGCCCTCGCCGCGCGCGAGCAGCTCACGAAGTCCGCGGAGGAGGCGTACACGCTGCTCAGCTTGGCCAAAGCGGTGGAAGGTCGGGAGGTGGTGGAGGCCGCCGCCCTCGCCGATCCGCGCCGGCTCCAGGTGGGGATCGAGACGAAGAACGTCTGGGGGACCCGGATCCCCACGATCTCGACGGACGACGTCCGCCGGACGATCCTGAGCCGGGGCCAGGATCCGGTCGCGGTCACCGCGCGCACCATCGAGAGCGCCGACCACTTCGAGGAGGTCGTGGCGGCCCTGCTCGACGTCGCCACCACGGAGGTGACCCTCCGGAAGATCGGGGAGGAGATCAAGAAGACGACCCGCCGGGTGAACGCGCTCGAGCAGGTCGTCATCCCCCGCGTCCGGGGCGAGATCCGGTACATCCGAGACGTGCTCGAGCAGCGGGCGCGCGAAGACGTCTTCCGGCTCAAGCGGATCAAGAAGAAGCTGGAGGCCAAGGGCGCAGCCGCCCCGTAGCGGGGGCGGTCAGGAAGGCAGGCCCGGCGCCGGGCCGGAGACGCCACGCTGCCCGGCCAGCGGCGAGCGCGGTCGTGTGATGGCGGGGTGGCGGGAGGCGGTCGGAGCGGTGCTGAGCGCGCCGGGCACCGTGATGCTGCTGGGCGCCGTGGACGTCGGCAAGACGACGGCCGCCACGGCCCTGGCGAACGCCGCCGTGCGGGCCGGC
This sequence comes from Armatimonadota bacterium, assembly GCA_047519495.1. GTDB lineage: Bacteria > Sysuimicrobiota > Sysuimicrobiia > Sysuimicrobiales > Segetimicrobiaceae > JAPVSX01. Next base: position 7,037 of record JAPVSX010000180.1, on the reverse strand, counting down.
CGGCGGACCGCCGTCGTCGATACCGACACCGGGCAGTCCACTCTCGGGCCGCCGGCGACGGCGGGGCTGGGCATCCTCCCGCGGCCCGTCCGCCATATGAGCGAGATTCCGCTCCTGGCAGCGTTCTTCATCGGCGACACGTCCCCCAGTACGGCCTATCCATATCTGATCGAGGGGGCCGTGCGGCTGATCGCGAAGGCGCGGGCCCGGGCGGCGCAGGTCATCGTCGTGGACACCACCGGCTGGATCGAGGGGGCGGCGGCCGTGGCCGCCAAGGTGGCAAAGATCAGACGGATCCATCCCCGGCACCTGATCGCGATCCAGCGGGCCGGCGAGGTCGAGCCGATCCTCGCGCGGGTGCCGCGCGCGGTCACCGTGCACCGCCTGCTCCCGTCGCGGGGCGTGCGCCCGCGTTCCCGGGAGGAGCGCCGCGCCTTCCGCGAGCAGCGGTTTGCGCAGTACTTCGCGGACGCCCGGCGCGTCGCGCTGGACTTGACGGCGGTGCCCGCCGGCCGCCCGGTGCGGTACGCAGGGCGCCGGATCCCGCAGGCCCGAATGCTCTCGGAGGTCCCGCCGCGCCTTCTCCACCACCTGCTCGTGGGGCTGGCGGGCCGGGACGCGTGCCTGGTCGCGCTGGGCACCGTCGCGGCCGTCCATCCCGCGGCGGGGCGGGTGGACGTGCTGGCCCCGATCGGCTCGCTCGCCGCGGTGCGGGCGCTGCAGTGGGGAGTGCTGCGGGTGGCGCCGTCCGGCCGTGAAGAAGGGCGGCTGCCGGGGGGCGGGTGACCCGCCGGGGATGCGCATGCGCGCACACACGTCGACGTGGCAGATCGGCCTCACCGCCGTCGCGCTGATCGTCGGCTTCGTCCTGGCCGTGCAGATCCGGACTGAGCAGTCGATCGAGACCGGGCTCCAGGTGACGTCCGGGCGGCTTGGCGAAGTGGCGTACCGCTACCGGCTGGCCGAGCGCAGACAAGCGGCGCTGCGGCAGAAGATCGGAGCGCTCCGGGGGGAGATCGCCGCAACGGAGCGCCGGGCCGCCGGGGGCCGCGCCGCCGCGGCGGCCCTGGCCGCCGAGATGGATGGGATGCGGATGCTGGCGGGCCTCACCGCGCTGCACGGGCCGGGGGTGATCGTCACCATCGCGGACAGCCGGCGTCCGCTCCGGCCAGGCGAAGACCCGAACCTCGTCCTCATCCACTACTCCGACGTCCACGCGGTGGTCAGCGCCCTCTTCGCGGCGGGCGCGGAAGCCGTGGCGGTCAACGGCGAGCGTGTCGTCGGCACGACGGGGATCTCGTGCGTGGGGACGACGATCCTGTGCAACACCCGGCGGCTCGCGCCGCCGTACCGGATCACGGCGATCGGGGACCCGCAGGCGCTGCGCGCGGCGGTGCTGGCGCGGGGCGGCATCCTCGACCAGCTCCGGGCGTTCGACTTCCCGGCGACGGTGACCGTGGCGGGCGATCTCCGCGTCCCGGCGTACGCGGGCGGGTTCGAGCACCGGTACGCCAGGCCGCTGGCCTCTCAATAAGGCGATGCGCGGGCATCGCGAAGGGGGGTGAGCAACGATGTGGCTGCCGATCCTGGGACTCCTGGCCGGGCTGGTCCTCGGCCTGCTGGTGAGCATCCAGGTGCCGCTCACGTACGTCAAGTACACCGCGATCGCGATCGTGGCGTCGGTGGACACGATCCTGGGCGGCATTCGCGCCCAGTTCGAGGGGCGGTTCGACCTCCGGGTGTTCCTCTCGGGGTTCGTCGTGAACACCATATTCGCCGCCGGGCTGACGGCGCTTGGCGACCTGCTCGGCCTGGACATCTACCTGGGGGCGGTCGTGGCGTTCAGCATCCGGATCTTCAACAACGTCGGGTTCATCCGCCGGGATCTGCTGGGCGCGGCCTGGAGGAATCGCCCGGTCCCGGCCGGGAAGACGTAGGCGCTGCCTGCCCGACATCGGGGGCGGGGGATAAAGGGAGCGAGGAGGACGGTCATGGCGCGGATCGGGATCAACGGCTTCGGCCGGATCGGCCGGCAGGTGATGCGGGCGCTGTTGGAGCGCTACCCTGCGATCGAGGTGGCGGCGGTCAACGACCTGACCGACGTCAAGACAAACGCCCATCTGTTCAAGCACGACAGCACGTACGGCGCGTTTCCCGGGACCGTCGAGGGCCGCGACGGGACCCTGGTCATCAACGGGCGGCAGGTCGCGGTGCTCTCCGAGCGCGAGCCCGCCAGGCTGCCATGGCGCAACCACGGGGTCGAGCTCGTCGTCGAGTCGACGGGCCGGTTCACGGCGGCCGAGAAGGCGGCCGGCCACCTGCAGGGCGGCGCCAGGCGGGTCGTGATCACCGCGCCCGCGACCGGCGAGGACATCACGGTGAACATGGGGGTCAACCATACCGCGTACGACCCGGCCAAGCACCGGATCGTGAGCAACGGCTCCTGCACGACCAACTGCCTCTCGGTGACCGCGATGGTGCTGAGCCGGACGTTCGGCATCACGTCCGGGTTCATGAACACGGTCCACTCCTATACGAACGACCAGGTGATCCTGGACGTCGTGCACCGCGATCTGCGCCGGGCCCGCGCGGCCGCCATGAACATCATTCCCACGACGACCGGCGCCGCGAAGGCGATCTTCCTGGTCCTGCCGGAGCTCAAGGGCAGGCTCAACGGCCTCGCGCTCCGGGTGCCCACCCCCACCGTCTCGATCGTGGATCTCACCGTCGCGCTCGAGCAGCCCGCGACGGCCGAGGAGATCAACCGGGCGTACAAGCGGGCGTCCGAGGAGGAGCTCAAGGGCTACCTGGGCTACTCGGACGAGCCGCTCGTCTCGATGGACTACAAGGGCAACCCCTACAGCGGCGTGCTCGACGCGCTCTCGACGATGGTCGTCGGGGGCATGGTCAAGGTGCTGTCCTGGTACGACAACGAGTGGGGCTACTCGTGCCGGGTGGCCGACCTCGTGAACGACATGGTCCAGCGGGGGCTGTGACGGGCGCGGCCCTCGCACCGGGACGCCGCCGGTCGGTGATGAGATGAGCAAGAAGACCGTGCGCGACATCGACGTGGCCGGGCGGCGTGTGTTCGTCCGGGTTGATTTCAACGTCCCGCTCGATCACGGGCGCATCACCGACGATCACCGGATCGCGGCCGCCCTGCCGACGATCACTTACCTGCTCGACCACGGGGGCGCCGTCATCCTCGCATCACACCTCGGTCGGCCGAAGGGGCCGGACCCGGCGCTGCGGATGGACCCCGTCGCGGCGCGCCTCGGCGAGCTGCTCCACCGGCCCGTCCGCAAGCTCGACGACTGCATCGGGCCGGGGGTCGAGTCCGCGGCCGCCGCGATGCGCCCGGGGGACGTCGTCCTCCTCGAGAACCTCCGGTTCCATCCCGAGGAGGAGGCCAACGACCCGGCGTTCGCGCGCGCGCTGGCCGGGCTGGCCGACGTCTACGTGAATGATGCGTTCGGGACGGCCCACCGCGCGCATGCGAGCACCGCCGGCATCGCCGCGTTTCTCCCGGCCGTGGCCGGCCTCTTGATGGAGCGCGAGTTCACGTTTCTCGGGAAAGTGCTCGAGCATCCGACGCCGCCGCTCGTCGTGATCCTCGGCGGCAAGAAAGTGGAGGACAAGATCGGCGTGATCCGCAACCTCCTCCGCCTCTGCCAGACGATGCTCATCGGGGGCGGCATGTGCTATACGTTCCTCCGGGCGTTGGGGGCGCAGATCGGAGGCTCCCTCTGCGAGGAGGAGAAGCTGGACTTGGCCCGCGAGCTGTTGGATGAGGCGAAGCGCCGCAAGGTCGGGTTTCTGCTGCCGGTGGACGTCGTCGCCGCCCAGCGGGTCGAGGCGGGCGCGCCGACGCAGGTTGTGGACGCCCGGGCGATTCCGGACGGCTGGATCGGCGTGGACATCGGGCCGCGCACGGTCGCGGCGTTCGGCGCGCCGATCTCGGGGGCCGGCACGGTCCTCTGGAACGGCCCGATGGGCGTCTTCGAGATCCCGGAGTTCGCCGGCGGGACGCGCGCCGTCGCGCGGGCCGTCGCCGAGTCGTGCGCCGAATCGATCGTCGGGGGCGGCGACACGGCGGCCGCCGTCGAGCAGTTCGGCTACGCGGACAAGATCACGCACGTGAGCACGGGCGGGGGCGCCTCCCTCGAGTTCATGGAGGGCAAGACGCTCCCCGGCGTGGCGGTGCTGCAGGACAAACGCCCGTGAGCCGGTCGCGCGCGCGCACGCCGCTCGTCGCCGCCAACTGGAAGATGCACCTGACGAAGGCCCCCGCCGTGCGCCTCGTCGAGGAGATCGCGCGTGCCCTCGAGACGCCGCGCGGCGTCCAGGTGGTCATCTGCCCCCCGGCGACCGCGCTCGACGCGGTCGGCCGGGCGCTCGCCGGCACGCCCTTCTTGCTCGGCGCCCAGACGATGCACTGGGAGCCGCAGGGGGCGTTTACGGGCGAGCTCAGCGCGCCGATGCTCGCAGACGCCGGCTGCCGGGCCGTCATCCTGGGCCACTCCGAGCGGCGGTTCTACTTCGGCGAGACGGACGAGGGCGTCGGGAAGAAGGTGCAGGCTGCCCTCGCGCATGCCCTCACGCCGATCGCCTGCGTCGGCGAGCGCCTCGCGCAGCGGGAGGCGGGGGAGGCGGACGCCGTCATCACCCGGCAGGTCCGTGCCGCCGCCGCCCTGGTCGAGCGCGGGGCGTTTCCAGCGCTCGTCGTGGCCTACGAGCCCGTATGGGCGATCGGGACCGGCCGGAACGCCACCGGCGACGAGGCCAACCGCGTCGCCGGCCTGATCCGCCGGCTGATCGGCGCGCTCGGGGGCCCGGGGGCCGCGGACGGCGTTCGGATCCTGTACGGGGGCAGTGTCAAGCCCGATAACATCCAAGAGTTCCTCCGGCAGCCGGAGATCGACGGCGCGCTCGTCGGAGGCGCCAGCCTCGACGCCGGAGCGTTTGCGGCGATTGTCCGCGCTGCCATAGAGTAGCCCCGTAGCCCCGCGGTCGGCTTGGACACCCCCCCCAGGCTGTGCTAATGTAGAAGGGCTGTAACATGGAGGTGGACTGTGATCACTGCAATACTGATCTTTCATCTGATTGTCGCGGCCGCTGTCGTCGGCATCATCGTGCTCCAGGGCCCCAAGGGCGAAGGGCTGGGCGCGATCGGGGGCGGGGGAGCCCGGCTGTTCCACGGCCCGAAGCCCCGCGAGACGATGCTCCTGCGGGTGACGTCGACCCTGGCGATCCTGTTCGGCCTGTCGTCGCTCTACCTGGTGCTCACCCGCTTCGGCCGTTGATCCGGGTGCCCCGTGTGCCCCCCAAGCCGCCGGCCCTCTCGTCGCTTGAGGAGGTCCGCCGGCTCGCGGCTGACGGCCGGGACCGCCTGCACAGCGCGTCCCACGAGGAGATCCTCACCGGCCTCACGACCGACATCTACTTCGTGCGGGCGCTGGAAATCCTCCGGTCGCTGGGGCTCGCGGAGACGCCCGTCGCCGCTGAGGTCTTCGGGAGCCGTGACGGCATCTGCGTCGGCGTCGACGAGGTCCGCTACCTCCTCCGCGACGCCGGCGTCAAGATCGAGGCGCTTCCGGAGGGCGAGCCATTCTCGGCCCGCGAGGTCATCATGCGGATCGAGGGTCCGTATGCCCGGTTCGGAATGTACGAGACCCCGCTGCTCGGGATGCTGGCGCACGCGAGCGGGTGGGCGACGGCCGCCCGCTATGTGGTGCAGGTCGCCGGCGACACGCCCGTGTACGTCTTCGGCGCCCGCCACGTCCACCCCGCAGTCGCCCCGGTCATGGAGCGCGCCGCGCTGATCGGCGGGATGAAGGGCGCGGCGTGCATCCTCGGCGCCAAGCTCGCAGGCCAGGAACCGGTCGGCACGATGCCCCATGCGTTCATTTTGATCGTCGGCGATACGGTCCGCGCGGCGACGGCGTACCATGAGCTGACGCCTTCAGGCGTGGCCCGGCTCGTGCTGGTGGACACCTTTACCGACGAGGCGGTCGAGGCGCTGCGCGTCGCCGAGGCGATGGGCTCCGATCTCTCGGCGGTTCGCCTGGACACGCCGAAGGAGCGGGGGAGCGTGACCCCGGACCTCGTCCGCGAGGTCCGGGCCCGGCTCGACCTGGCCGGGCACCGGCACGTGCAGATCTTTGTCTCAGGCGGCGTCACGCCGGAGCGGATCCCCGCTCTCATCGAGGCCGGCACCGATGCCTTCGGCGTGGGGAGCTATGTCAGTTCCGCGCCGCCAATCGATATGACGATGGACCTCCGGGAGATCAACGGGAAGCCCATGGCCAAGCGCGGCCGCACTCCCGGCCGCACCCCGTCGCCGCGCCTGCGCGCCTGATCAGCACCGACGCGACTGGTGCGCGCTGTGTTCGATTGACACTCACCGCGGGCGGTCCGTATAATTAAGGAAGCTCTCGGCCCTGCCGGCGTACGGCGCAGGGCCTTCCCTGCCGTGCCGGGATGGCGGAATCTGGCAGACGCGCACGTTTGAGGGGCGTGTGGGGCAACCCGTGGGGGTTCAAATCCCCCTCCCGGCACCAGCTCTACCAAACACTTCCTCGTCCACATCCAGCAAGCCTGGCAAGTTGCCTTTGACATCGGCCAGCAGCCGGGCGCCGTCACGCCGCAATGTCACCTTCCCGAGCATTTTCACAAGCAGCCGCCTTGCCCGGTCGGTGTCCGTTTCCAGTGCGGCGTGGAGGTCCTTGAGATAACGACCGATTGAAGAGGACGGCGCCTCAATCCTCGCCGGAATCTCCTGGGCAGCCGCTACGGCAGCCTCGCACTCGGTCACCCGACGTTCGGCTTCTTCGAGCATGGTCTTTGTCGTGGGCGTTAGGATCCCCTGACGGATCGCCTCCTTGACGTGCTCCAGTTGTCCGCGGGCGCGGGTGAGTTCGCTTTGCCGGAGGCGCACGATCTCCTCAGGGGCTTGGGCATGCTCCGTGAAGATACGCTCGATCACTTGGTCCAGAAACTCTAACTTGAGCGGCGTAAACATGTCGCGGAACACATAG
>JAPVSX010000179.1:0-7504 GCA_047519495.1 Armatimonadota bacterium | reverse complement strand
GATCGGGCAACACGTGCCGTCATCACCGGGATCGGAGCGCTCACTCCGGTGGGCCTGTCGGCTCCCGAGACCTGGACCAACCTCCTGGCCGGCCGGAGCGGCGTTCGTCCACTCACCCGCTTCGATACCGCCCCCTTTCCTGTCCGGATCGCCGCCGACGTCCAGGGATTCGACCCGCTCGCGGTCATGAGCCGCAAGCGGGCGCGCCGGACCGCCCGGTTCGCGCAGCTCGCCGTCGCGGCGTCCGATGAGGCGCTCCGGGACGCGGGCCTGACCCTCTCTCCGGAGATCCAGGATCGCACCGGCGTCACGATCGCAACCGCCCTCGGCGGCGTCGACATGATCGATGCCGAGGCACCCCATCTCTACGGGGGCGCCCCCGCGCGCGTGTCGCCGTTCCTGCTCCCGATGCTGATCGCCAACATGGCCGCGTCTGCGGTGAGCATCCAGTTCGGGATCCACGGGCCGTCCAACACGTCGGTCGGAGCGTGCGCCAGCGGCGCGATCGCGCTCGCGGAGGCGCACCGGTGGATCCAGACGGGAGACGCCGACTACGTCCTCGCCGGCGGCACCGAGGCGGCGCTCACGCCGTCCGTGTGGGCGGCGCTCTGCTCGCTCGGGGCCCTCAGCGCGCGCAACGACGCGCCGGAAGCGGCGAGCCGGCCGTTTGACCGGGACCGCAACGGGTTCGTGTACGGGGAGGGCGCCGTCGTGTTCCTGGTCGAGCGGGCAGACCTCGCCCGGGCGCGGGAGGCGCGGGTATACGCGGAGCTGGCGGGCGCGGCGCTCACGAGCGACGCCCATCACGAGACCGCGCCGCGGCCGGAGGGCGACATCGCGGGGCGCGCGATGCGGATGGCGCTCCAGCACGCGGGCGCCGGCCCCGAGGACGTGGACCTGGTCGTGGCCCACGGGACCGGCACCCCGCTCAACGACATCGCGGAGACGGCGGCGATCAAGCACGCGCTCGGCGGCCGGGCCAGGACGGTGCCGGTGAGCGCGCCGAAGAGCATGGTCGGCCACCTGATCGGGGCGGCCGGCGCGCTGGCCGCCCTCGTCGGCGTGCTGGCGATCCGCGACGGCACGATCCCACCGACGATCAATTTGGAGCATCCCGATCCCGCCTGCGACCTGGACTACGTGCCGCTGCGGGCCCGGACGGCGCCGGTGCGGCTCGCGCTGGCCAACGCGTTCGGGTTTGGCGGGCAGAACTGCGTCGTGGCGGTCCGGTCCTTCCCCGCCCGGTAGGGGCGGGCGCGGCCAGCACGAATTCTAAGGAACACGCTCGGCCCGTCCCCCGCACACGGCCCGGCCGTGATCCCGACCACAGGAGGCGGTGGGGTGTTTGACGGTGCGTTTACCGGCAAGATCGCCCTCGTGACGGGCGCCTCGCGCGGCATCGGCCGCGCCACGGCCCTTGCCCTTGCAGGGGGAGGCGCCGACGTTGTCGTGCACTACCACCGCAACCAGGCGCTCGCACAGGAGGTGGCCCGGGCGGTCGAGCAGCAGGGTCAGCGCGCCGCGGCCCTCGGGGCCGACCTCGAGAAGCCGGAGGACATCACCCGGCTGTTCGACGAGGTCGCGGAGCGGTTCGGGGCGCTCGACTTCTTCGTCGCGAACCACGCCGCGACCGCGTTCAAGCCGACGCTCGAGGTCAAACTCCATCACCTCCAGCGGACGTTTGACCTGATCGTCCAGTCGCTCGTCCTGTGCGTTCAGCGCGCGGTCCCGCTGATGGAGGGCCGCCGGGGGGTGATCGTGACGATCGGCGGCCAGGGCACCGTCGAGTGCCTGCCCAACTACGCGATCCTCGCGTCGGCCAAGGCGGCGATGGAAACCTGGACCCGCTACCTCGCGTACGAGCTCTCCGACCGCGGCATCACCGCCAACTGCGTCAGCCCGGGGGTGATCGCGACGGACTCGGCCAGGTTCTACGGCGGCGACCGGTTCCCCGAGTTCGACCGCCTGGTCTCGCAGTTTACGCCCGCCGGCCGGATGGGGACGCCCGAGGAGGTCGCCGCGGTCGTCGCGTTCCTGTGCAGCCCGGGGGGGCGGTTCATCGTGGGGCAGACGATCGTCGTCGACGGAGGGCTCGGGCTCGTGGCCGCGCCGTTCGAAGTCTTCCGGAGACAGGGGGAGGGACGCGCATGAACAAGGTGATGGGCGGCGAGGAGGTCATCGCGCAGATTCCCAGCGGGGCGACGATCGCGCTCGGGGGCTCCTCGCTGTCGCGGAAGCCGATGGCGCTCGTGCGGGCGCTGGCCCGGAGCGATCGCCGGGACCTCCGCCTGATCGTGAACGTCGGCGGCCCCGAGGTGGACCTCCTGATCGGCACCGGTAAGGTCGCGGAGGTGATCTACGCCTTCGTCGGGTTCGAGGTGATGGGGCTGGCCCCGCACTTCCGGACGGCGCGGCAGGAGGGCACGGTCCGGTTCCAGGAGTGGACGGAGTTCACGGTGATGGCGGGGCTCGACGCGACGATCAAGCGCGTGCCGTTCCTCCCGACCCACGCCGCGCTCGGCACCGACATCCTGCGGGTCAACCCCGCGTTCAAGACGTTCGAGGATCCGTTCGAGGGTCAGACGCTGGTGGCCGTGCCCGCGCTGCGCCCCGACGTGGCGCTGCTCCACGTCAACCTCGCGGACCCCCAGGGGAACGGCGTGATCCTCGGCGACGGCCACATGGACGCGCTGTGCGCCAAGGCGGCCCGGAAGACGTTCCTGTCGGCCGAGCAGATCCTGCTCCCCGAGCGGCTGCAGACGTACGGGCGGGACGTGCACATCTTCCGCACCGTCGTGGCCGGCGTCGTCGAGGCGCCCTGGGGCGCGCACTTCACCGGATGCGCGCCCGACTACCGGGCCGACCTCCAGCACGTGCAGGAGTATCTGCGCGCGGCGCGCGACCGCGGCGCGTGGCACGAGTATCTCGAGCAGCACGTGTTCGTGAGCGACCAGGAGTACCTGCGCCGCCTGGGCGGGGAGCACACGCTCGGCGAGCGCCTGCGCGTCTAGCGGGCCTTAGACGATGGTTCAGAGGCTGCCAAGAAGATCCGCGACGGAGGTGAGCGATGCCCGAGTACAGCATCGACGAACTGATCATCAGCTGCATGGCCCGGGAGCTCAGCGGCGAGGTGCTGGTGAGCTCCGTGACCGCCTTCGGGTCGCTCGCCGCGCACCTGGCAAAGAGCACACACGCGCCGGACCTGGCGGTCCTGTCCACCCCGGAGTCGGGGATGGACGCCGTGCCGCTCCCGACGCTCTCGCTCGGCCAGTTCCTCACCGAGAACCAGCGCGCGATCCCGCTTACGATGGAGGACATCTTCGACGCGATCTTCACCGACCGGTTCCGCATCTGGATTCACCCGGCGCAGATCGATCAACACGGGAACGTCAACATCTCGGTGATCGGCCCGTGGGACAAGCCCAAGGTGGCGCTCGTCGGCTCTCGGGGGATCCCCGAGGACACGAGCCATCTCTCCCAGGGGCTGTACTACCTGACCAACCACTCCCCCCGCGCCGTCGTCGCCAAGGTCGATTTCATCAGCGGCGTCGGGTACACGCCCGAACGGAAGCAGTGGCTCGGCGCGCACGGCGCGCCCACCCGGCTCGTCACGGACCTCGGCGTGTTCGGGTTCGACCCGGCGGCCGGCCGGATGGTGCCCCGGAGCCTGCACCCCGGCGTGACCCCCGAGACGGTCAAGGAACGCACCGGCTTTCCGATCGAGATCCCCAGGGATGTCCCGGTGACGAAGGCGCCCACCGCCGAGGACGTGGCGATCATCCACGCCGCGGACCCGCTCGAGGTCCGCAAGCTCGAGCTCCTTTCGGGCAGGGAGGGCGCGGAGAAGTTCGCCGTCATCTACGTGCGGGCGCGGCAGACCCTGCACGCGGCCTGGCCGCGCCGCCGGCACTGATCTGCCCGCCCTCGCCGGGAGGGTGAGGGCCCCGGGTGGCCCCGATGCCTGAGTCGCTCCGCGGGCGCCGCGCCGCGATCACCGGCGGCGGGCGCGGCATCGGCCGCGCGGCGGCGCTCCTCCTGGCCGCGCTCGGCGCGGACGTCGGCGTGATCGCCCGCAGCCGGGATCAGGTCGAGCGGGTCGCGGGCGAGGTGCGGGAGCGGGGCGTCCGCTCGGCCGCGGTCGGCGCCGACCTCGCCACGTACGCCGGCTGCCGGACCGCGATCGACACGGTCCGGCAGGCGCTCGGCGGTCTCGACATCCTCGTCAACAACGCCGGGTGGACGCTCACCACCCCCTTCCTCGAGGAAGACGAGGCCTACTGGCGCCGCGTCGTGGACGTCAACCTCTGGAGCACGATCTTCTGCTCCCGGGTCGCCCTGGAGTGGATGGTCGGGCACGGCGGCGGCGCGGTCGTGAACGTCGCGAGTGACGCGGGCCGGGTCGGCACCTCCGGGGAGACCGTGTACGCGGCGGCCAAAGGCGGCGTGATCGCGCTCACGCGCTCGCTCGCGCGGGAGGTGGCCTCGCACAACGTCCGCATCAACTGCGTCTGCCCCGGCCCCACGGAGACCGAAGTACTGGCCGAGAACCGGCGGGACCCGGCGCACGCCGGCCGGATCGAGCGGATGATCCGCCTGATCCCCCTCCGCCGCGTGGGGCAGCCCGAGGAGATCGCCGAGGCGGTCGCGTTCTTCTGCTCCGACGCCTCGCGGTACATCACGGGCCAGGTCCTCAGCGTCTCCGGCGGCCTGACGATGGTCTGAGCCGATGAGCCCCGACGCCGGTCCGATCCGCATCGCCGTCGACTGCATGGGGGGCGACCACGCGCCGCGAGAGATCGTGGCGGGGGCCCTCGACGCGATGCCGGCGTTGAACCTCCACCTCCTCCTGGTCGGGATCCCCGAGGAAGTTCGGCCGCTCCTCCCGACCGGCGCGGCAGGGGCCACCCACCGCGTCGAAGTCGTGCCGAGCGACCGGGCGGTGCCCGAGGGCGCGCCGCCCCTCCAGTCCCTGCGCGCGATGCCCAACGCGTCGACGACCATCACGATGCGCCAGGTGCGCCAGGGGCGCGCCGACGCGGCGGTGAGCGCGGGCAGCACCGGACCGACCCTGCTCGCCGCGGTCCGTGAGCTCGGCACGCTCGAGGGCGTCCGCCGGGCGTGCGTCGGCCGGCAGATCCTCGGCATCCACCCGGAAACCTTCCTCATCGACCTGGGGCCGACGATGGACTGCGAGGCGCAGCACCTCGTCGAGTTCGCCGTGATCGGCACGACCTACATGCGGGTGTTCGCGGGGATTCCCGCGCCGACGGTCGCGCTGCTCAGCAACGGGCGCGAGGCGGGCAAGGGCAACCGGGTCGTGAAGCAGGCCGCGGAGATCCTCGCCCGGAGCGGGCTCCGGTTCGTCGGCCTCGTCGAGGGGCACCACTTCGTCGCGGGGGAGGCGAACGTCGTCGTCTGCGACGGATTCGTCGGCAACGCCGTCCTGAAGAGCGTCGAAGGGTTGGGGAAGGAGACCGCGGCCTGGCTCCGGCGCGAGCTGGCCGGCGCCCTTCCCCCCGACCGCCTGGCGGACGTGACCGCCCGGCTGATCGAGTGGACGAACCCGATCGACCTCCACGGGAGCCTGCCGCTCCTCGGGGTCCGCGGGAACGTCGTGATGGCGCACGGGGCGTCAGACCGTCACGCGATCACGGCCGCGATCAGCCAGGCGGTGCAGGCGGTGCGGGGCCGGTTCGTGGAGACGCTCCGGACGGCGCTGGCCGAGACGCGGGCGCGCCTCGGCCGGCCGGTTGCCACTCCCCGTCCCGAGCCGTAATCTACGGCGCCGACCAGACGGCCTTGCCTGTCGAGTCGTTCAGACGGACGTGGGTGATGCCGTCCGTGCTCATGCCGAACCAGCCCCGCGTCTGCCGGCCCGTGTCGTAGAACCAGATCCCCGGCTCCCCATCCGAGCCCGGTCCCATCGTGAGCCGAGCCCGTTCGCTTGTGTCCTTGAACCACAGCCCCGGCTGCTTGTCGTCGTCGTAGGTGAGCGCCATTCGTTCTTTGGCCGAGGCATCGTAGATCCAGATCCCGGGAAGGTCGAGCCCGCCATACCCGATCTGGACGCCGTGATCGCCGGCCGAATTGTAGAGCGAGATGAGCGGCCGGCCTTTGGTGTCCAGCCCGAGCGCGATCGCACGCTGTCCGTTCTGATCCAGGACTTCAAACCGCCGCGCCTGGATGACCTGGGGCTGAGAGGTCGCCTGCTGGACCCCGACCCAGAGGACTGCCAGGACCACCACGCTGAGCAGCCATCCTACAATCGCCATCCGCAGCCGCCGTTCGACCCCCTGGAGACGAACTGAGAGCGCCTCGAACTCCCCGTGCTCCATCGGTTGTCCCTCCTCGCCAGAGTCGTTGGCGGTCTACCGACCGGCCCCGCTCCATCAGGTGCGCGGATGGGACAAACTCCCTCCGCCGCACCGGCTCGTGCTCCTCAGGGCGAGAGTGTGCCCATCGGGCTTCCTTTCTAGACATCACCTCGACGATGACGCCCCCTCAGCAGCAAACGTCCGTCCCCCGGCTGCTTGGGTCGGAATGCCTGGGGCAAGCGTGCCGTTTGGCAAAGAGGGGCATGGTCCTTGATGCGCGCGAAGGGAGACGTGTGGATGGCACAGGACAAGGCACGAATCACAAAGCACTATCTGCTGGCGAGCGACTTCGACCAGACCTTGAGCTACAACGACTCCGGAATCATTCTGAGCGAGCTCCTCGGCAGCTCGGGGTTTCAAGAGAAAGTCGCCGGGCTCTCCCGCATTCATTTGGTCCAACAGGGGGCGGAGCTGGCGTACCTGCTGCTCCACGATCCAGAGTACCGCCGCGTTCGGAAGGAGCATCTCGTCGAGGTGGGCAAGCGGGTTCGTCTCAAGCAGAACATCCGCCTGCTCTCGGAACTGCTGGAGGACCTTGACGGCTATCGATTCTCGTTCTACGTGATTTCCGCGGCCCCCGAAGAGGTGATTCAGTCGGCCCTGGAAGGCATCATCCCCGCTGATCACATCTACGGCACTCGATTCCAGTACGATCCGGCATCAGGGGAGATCCAATCGATCATTCAGGTCCCCGCCGGGTATGGGAAAGTCGCAGTCCTCGAGGAACTCCGGGAGAAACTCCAAGTCAGCCACGATCGTGTGGCGTATGTCGGCGACGGCAGCTCCGATATTCACGTGATGTTGCACGTCAACCGCCGCGAAGGGCTGACCATTGCCGTGTCAGAGGCCAGGTACGTTGCACAGATCGCCAGGCGCACGATCTTAAGCGACGATGCGCTGAGTGTGCTGGTCCCAATCCTGGAGGAGATTGTCGGGTGGGATCCCGCGAGCATTCGATCGCTGTTTGAGTCACACGGATTCGTACTTCAGGAGTGGAGCAGGGTCCGGACGGACTTCGTCACGATCCGCGGAACGGGCGCGGGTGCGCAGATGAACGCGTGAACGAAGGCAGGGGGCCGCTCCTTCCGCGTACATGAACGCACACGGCGCGGCGGGGAGGCTTGCGGCCT
>JAPVSX010000178.1:0-6711 GCA_047519495.1 Armatimonadota bacterium | reverse complement strand
GTAGACGAAGAACGCGGTCGCAAAGGCCCCGAGGAGCAGGTACTTGAGCCCCGCCTCCTGCGAGCGCGTGCTCCGCCGGGCGAGCGCGGCCAGGATGTAGAGCGGGAAGCTCAGGATCTCGAGGCCCAGGAAGAGCGTGACGAGGTTCCGGCTCGCCCCCATCAGCATCGCCCCGATCGTGCTGAAGAGCAGGAGCGCGTAGTACTCGCCGGCCGGCAGGCGGACGCGGGAGAGGTACACGGGCGAGAGCAACACGGCAAGGCCCGCTGCGGCCAGGGCGGCGAAGTCGACGACGCCTGTCAGGCCGTCCCGGACGTACATCCCGCCGAAGGCGGCCTCCGGTCGCGCGGCCGGCCGCGCGTTGAGCACGAGCGCCACGCACACCGCCGCGAGCGCCACCCAGGGCGCCGGGCTGCGCGCGTCCGACTCCAGCGACGGGCCGGTCGTCCAGGCGTCGAGAAGCAGGGCCACGCACGCCGCGGCAGTCAGCACCAGCTCGGGCGCGATGCGCGAGAGGTCGGCCGAGGTCACGGGCGGGCCGCTCCCACCCGCGGATCGGCCGGGACGTATTGGCCCACGCCCCCGTGCGCGCTCGCCTGGGCTGGCGCGGCATCGCCTGGATGGGCCGCGCAAACGCACGGGGGCGGGCCGTAGGCACCCCCGACCCGGCTCAGGATCGCGGTTACCGTCGCCTCGCTCCGGCTGAGGAACGGCCGCGGGTACAGGCCCACCCAAAAGATCGCCAGGATCAACGGCACAAGGACGGCGTACTCGCGCGTCCGGAGATCGGGGAGCCGCCGGAGGTCGTCGCGCACCGGGCCGTGAAAGACGCGGCCGACGAACGCGAGCAGGTATGCCGCCGCGACGACGACGCCCAGGGTCGCGAGCACCGCCGCGGCGGGGCGGGCCTGGAACGTCCCAAGGAGGATCAGAAATTCGCCGATGAACCCGTTGGTTCCGGGCAGGGCGAGGGACGAGAGCACGACGATCAGCGCGGCCGCGGAGAGCGCAGGCGCGACAGCCGCCGCCCCCCCGTACGCGTCGGTCCGGGGCCGTCCGGTCCGTTCGAGCAGGAACCCGGCGAGGAGAAACAGCCCGCCCGTGCTGACGCCGTGGCTGACCATCTGGATCAGGCTGCCCTGTACGGCCGGCACGTCGAGCGCAAAGATCCCGAGCAGGATGAACCCCATGTGGCTCATGCTGCCGTACGCCAAGAGCCGGCGCATGTCGCCCTGGGTCCACGCGATCGCGCCGCCGTAGAGGATGCCGATCACGGCCAGGACAGACAGGAGCGGCCCGAACGCACGCGACGCATCCGGGAAGAGCGGCAGGCAGAACCGAAGAAGGCCGTACGCCCCCGCCTTCGCCATCACCGACGCGAGCAGCACGGTGACGACCGGCGGCGCCTCCGCGTAGGCGTCCGGCAGCCAGGCGTGGAGCGGCCAGACCGGCATCTTGATCGCAAACGCGACGGCGAACGCCGCGAATAGCACGGCCTGCGTTCCGCCGAAGCCGAGCGGCCGGCTGAGCAGCGCCGGCAGGTCGAACGTGGGCACGCCGAGGACGCGGGCGCCCTGGAGGTAGACCGCGACGATCGCCAGCAGCATCAGGACGCTGCCCGCCATCGTGTACAGGAAGAACTTGATCGCGGCGCGCGCGCGGGCCGGCCCGCCCCACAGCGCGATCAAGAAGTACATCGGAATCAGCATCGCCTCCCAGAACACGTAGAAGAGCACGAGGTCCTGGGCCATGAACGTGCCGAGCAGGCCCGCCTCGAGCAGGAGGGCCGTGACCACGAACGCCTTCCGGCGGTCGCGCACCTGGTCCGCGGCCGCCCCCAGGGCGAGCGGGAACAGGAACGCCGTGAGCGCCACCAGGCTGACCGAGAGGCCGTCGAGGCCGAGGTGGTAGCCAATCCCGATCCCCGGCACCCAGACGCGCCGCTCCTCGAACTGGAGCCCGGCCACGCCGGGGGCGAAACGCAGCCAGACCCACGCGGCCAATCCGAACACGACCAGCGCCGTCACCAGGCCGGCCAGGCGCACCGTCCGCTCGGCGCGCGCGTCGAGGGCGGCGACGGTGGCCGCCCCGGCGAGGGGCGCGGCGACCAGGGCGGTCAGGATCCCCGGCGTCATCGCCATATCCAGTAGGCGAGAAGCAGGAGCGTGCCGATCAGCGCGAACATCGCGTAGTGGCGCAGGTAACCGGTCTGGAGCCGCCGGAGGACCGCGCCGCCCGCGCCGATCCCACGGGCGACCTCGGTCACCCCGCCGTCGATGACCGAGCGGTCGAAGGCATCGGCCTCCCGACCGAGCGCGCGCGACGGCGCGACGACCGCGGCGTTGTACAGGTCCTCGACGTAGAACTGGCGGGCGAGCACCATCCTCACAGCCTCGGACCGGGCCCGGATCGTCCGGCGGACGTAGATCAGCCAGGCGAGCACGAGGCCGGCGGCCGCGACCGCCACGCTCACGGCGATCAGCACGACCTCCCCCTGGCGCGCGCCGCCCTGCCCAGTGCTCAGGGCCTGCGCCGCCCCGGCCGCACCTGCCCCCACAACGGGCCGGAGCCACCGGTCCAGCACGCCGGGCCGGGTGAAGGACCAGCCGAGCGCTCCGCCGAGAATCGAGAGCACCACGAGCGCCGCGATCGGCCAGGCCATCGCCCACGGCGGGTCGTGTGGCGCCGCGCGGCCGGACACCGGCGGTCCCTGCTGCCGGGGCGCGACGAACGTCAGCGCGAACGCCCGGCCGATGTAGATCGCCGTCAGCCCCGCCGCGGCGACCCCGACCGCCCACAGGCCGGCATGCCCGGCGTGGAAGGCGTCGGAGAGGATCAGGTCCTTGCTGAAGAAACCGGCGAGCGGCGGGATCCCGGCCAGGGCCAGGGCGCCGACCGCGAACGCGCCGGTGGTAAGCGGCAGGCGCCGGGCGAGCCCACCCATCCGCCGCATGTCGGTCTCGCCGCCGAGGGCATGCATCACGCCCCCCGCGGCGAGGAACAGCAGGGCCTTGAAGAACGCGTGGGACGTCAGGTGGAAGATCCCGGCGCTCCACGCGCCGATGCCGACCGCGAGGAACATGTACCCGAGCTGGCTGATCGTCGAGTACGCCAGGACGCGCTTCAGGTCGGGCTCGACCAGCGCGGAGGCGGCCGCGAAGATTGCGGTGACGGCACCCACGATGGCGACGACGTCCATCGCGAGCGGCGCCCGCAGGTAGACCGCGTGCAGGCGGACGATCATGTACACGCCAGCGGTGACCATCGTCGCGGCGTGGATCAGCGCGCTGACCGGGGTCGGGCCCTCCATCGCGTCCGGCAGCCAGACGTACAGCGGCAGCTGCGCGGATTTGCCGGTCGCGCCCAGAAACAGGAGGAGGGCGAGCGCGGTCGCCGCCCCCCCGCCCATCGCGAGGCGCGAGGCGGCGGCCTGGGTCATCGCTGTGAAGTCGGCTGTCCCAAACACACCGAACGCCACAAGGATCCCGAGCAGGAACCCGACATCCCCCAGGCGCGTCACGAGGAACGCCTTGACCCCGGCGCGCGCGGCGGCCGGCCGGGTGAACCAGAACGCGATGAGCAGGTAGCTGCAGAGCCCGACGCCTTCCCAGCCGATGAACATCACGACGAGATCCCCGGCCAGGACCAGCCAGAGCATCGCCGCCATGAACAGGTTCAAGTACGCGAAGTACCGGGCGAACGCTTCGTCCTCGGCCATGTAGCCGACCGAGTAGATGTGGATCAGCGCCCCGACCCCGCTGACGACCAGCGCCATCGCGACCGACAGCGGATCGACGAGCAGCCGGAGCGGGATCCGCACCGGCCCGGTGCCGATCCACTGGTACAGGTCCACCACGGCGTGGCGGGCGTCGGGCGGGAGCGCGGCGAGCGCCCGGAGGAGGACGAGCGAGACGGCGAAGGAGGCGACAACGGTCCCGCACGCCACGGCGGCGACGGCGCGCCGGCCCCAGCGGCCTCCCAGCAGGCCGTTCGCCACCCAGCCCAGGAGCGGCAGAAGCGGGATCAGAGCGGTCAGGAGCCGGATCAGCACGACCGCGGGCATCCCCTCGCCTACCCCCGGAGCAGGTCCGCGTCGTCGATGTCGACGGTGTCGCGCGACCGGAAGATGTCGACGATGATCGCGAGGCCGATCACGACCTCCGCCGCCGCGACGACGAGGACGAAGAAGACGATGACCTGGCCGTCCACCGACCCCAGGGCGCGCGCAAACGTCACGAAGGTCAGGTTCACGGCGTTCAGCATCAGTTCGATGGACATGAACACGATCAGCGCAGACCGGCGGACGAGCACCCCGATCATGCCGAGCACGAACAGCGCGGCGCTCAGCCCCAGATAGAACGGCGGGGAGACGCTCACCTGCAGTCCTTTGAACCCGGCGCGTCGATCCCGCCGGAAGGCGGAGATCCTTCCGGGTGGATCCCTGGGGAAGGGCAGATCCTGTGGATCCCGGGGGAGGGCAGCGTCGAGGGAGACGTGACGGTTCGCTCCGGTAGGCGCTTACCGAGCGCGACCGCCCCGATCATGCCGATCAACAGGACGACCGAGGCCGCCTCGAACGGGAGAAGGTAGCGGGTGAACAGCGCCCGCCCCACCTCCTGGATCGTCCCGAACCCCGGCCCCACGGCGCTGACCGCGCCATACCTCCCAGGGCGCGGCCAGCCGGCGTGAGGTCCGGCGAGCACGGCGAGCAGCCCGAGGCCGAAGAGGACCGCGAGCGCGATCGCGAGCGGCGCCGGCAGCCCGGCGCCCGCCCCCGGGCCCTCACCGCTGCGGGCGGCCAGCAGCATGACGATGAACACGAAGAGGACGACGATCGCGCCCGCGTAGATGATGACCTGGAGCACCGCGATGAACTGGGCGCCCAGCAGGAGGTAGTCCACCGCGAGGCTGAGCAGCACCAGGAGCAGCGCCAGCGCGCTGTGGACCGGACGGCGGGACGCGATCACGCCCACGCCCCCGGCCAGGGCGAGCACCGCCGTGATCCCGAACAGGACGGCCTCCACCTGCACCCCCCGATCTGGAGCGTGGTCTCTCGTGCCGAGCTTGGTGTGCGATCTATTAGACTTCGCGGTGCGGGTCCCGGCCCGATTCGCCGGGGGACTCCTCCTGCAGCATCTCTTTCGTGTAGATGAGCGACCCGCGCGTGTACCCGCTCAGCTCGTAGTCGTGGCCGAGGACGATGGCCCCGGTCGGGCACGCTTCCTCGCAGAACCCGCAGAAGATACAGCGCAGCATGTTAATCTGAAAGTCCTCTGCGTACCGCTCCCCTTTCGAGCGGGGCGCGAGCGGATCGTTCTCGGCCGCCTTGACGTAGATCGACTGGCTGGGGCACACGATCACGCACAGCTCGCACCCGACGCACCGCTCCATCCCGTCGGCCCACAGCGTGAGGTAGTGCCGGCCCTTGAAGCGCTCCTGGACCGGGGGCTTCACGTCCGGGTACCGGACCGTGATCGGCCCCCGGAACAGGTACCGGCCGACGACGCCCAGCCCCTTGACCATCGCCCACGCCTGCCCGAGCCGGTTCATGCCCCCGCCGCCCCCGCTACGGCGTTCCGCCGCGCCACACGACGAGCAGCGCGGTGACCGCGAGGTTCGCCAGGCCGAGCGGCACGAGCACCTTCCACCCCAGCCCCATCAGCTGATCGTACCGCAGGCGGGGAAGCGTGGCGCGTACCCAGATGAAGACGAATACCACTGCAAACACCTTCACGAGAAACCACACGACCGGCGGCAGCACCGGCCCCTGCCACCCGCCCAGAAACAGCGTGGCGATGAGCGCGCCCATCGTGATCACCCCGACGTACTCGCCAAGGTAGAACATCGCGAACTTGAACCCGCCGTACTCGGTCTGGTAGCCGGCGATCAGCTCCTGCTCGGCCTCCGGCAGGTCGAACGGCGCGCGGTTGGTCTCGGCCAGCGCGGCGATCAGGAAGAGCACGAACGCGACGGGCTGGGTCAGGATGAACCAGCCGCGCGACTGCGCGCGCACGATGTCCACCAGGCTCAGCGAGTTCGCGACCAGGACGACCCCGAGCACCGCCAGCCCCAGGGTCAGCTCGTACGAGATCACCTGGGCGCTGCTGCGGAGGCCGCCCAAGAGGGCGTACTTGTTATCGGACGCCCACCCGCCGAGGATGATCCCGTACACGCCCACGCTGCTGGCGCCCAGCACGAGGAGGATCGCGACGTTGACGTCCGCGATGTAGAGCGTCACCTCGCGGCCGAAGAGGTGCACCGGCGGCCCGATCGGGATGACCGCGTAGACGAACAGCGCGGCCACGACCGTGATCAAGGGCGCCAGCAGGTACACCACCCGGTCCGCCCCGGCCGGCATGAAGTCTTCCTTGAAGATCAGCTTGATCCCGTCGGCGAGCGGCTGCAGCAGGCCCCAGGGCCCCACGCGGTTTGGCCCGACGCGGAGCTGGAACCGCGCGAGCAGCCGCCGCTCGAGCAGGGTCACGTACGCAAAGGCGGTCAGGACGCCGCCGAGGATGACCGCGCTCTTGATCGCATCCACGGCCAGCGCTCCGCTCATCGCCCCGCGCTCCCCGAGCCGATCTCGCGCTGCCCGTTCCCGTCCGGGCCCGGGCCTACGGCGGAGCCAAGGCGCGCGTGGGCCATTACGTCCGGCCGGACCGTCACGGCGACCGGCCCCGCCTCGTCCAGCAGGACGGCGACCGGCGCGCT
>JAPVSX010000177.1:0-25439 GCA_047519495.1 Armatimonadota bacterium | reverse complement strand
CCGACCGCGTGTTCACCCATCCCGCCGACCTCCTCGCCTACGAGTACGACGGCTCCGTGCTCCAGGCCGTCCCAGACCTGGTCGTATTCCCCACGTCCGCGGACGAGACCGCCGCGGTCGTCCGGGCTGCCGGGCGGTTCGGCGTGCCCGTCGTTGCGCGCGGCTCCGGTACCGGGCTGTCGGGAGGCGCGATCACGCCGGTCGGCGGGATCGTCGTCTCGATGAGCAGGATGCGGCGGATCCTCGCGATCGACCTCGACAACCGCTGCGCCGTCGTCGAGCCGGGCGTGGTCAACCTCGACATCACGAAGGCTGTAGAGGACCAGGGGTACTTCTACGCGCCGGATCCGAGCAGCCAGTCGGCGTGCAGCATCGGCGGCAACGTCGCCAACAACAGCGGCGGCGTGCACACGCTCGCGTTCGGCGTCACGACGAACCACGTCCTCGGCCTCGAAGTGGTGCTGCCGGACGGCTCGGTGGCCGCCCTCGGCGGGCGCGGGCCGGACGAGCCCGGATGCGACCTGGTCGGGCTGGTCGTCGGGTCGGAGGGCACGCTGGGGATCGTAACCAGGGTGACGGTCCGCCTGATGCGCCGGCGCGAGGCGGTCCGGACGATGCTCGGCATCTTCCAGACGATCGAGGAGGCCAGCCAGGCGGTTGCCGACATCATCGCCTCGGGCATCGGCCCCACCTCGCTCGAGATGATCGACCAGTTGACCGTCGAGGCCGTGGAGCCCGCGGTCCACGCGGGGCTGCCGCTCGACGCCGGCGCGGTGCTGCTGATCGAGGTCGAGGGGGTCCGGGAGAGCCTCGAGCGGTCGGCCCGGATCGTCGAGGACCTGTGCCGGCGGAACCACGCCCGCGAGGTCCGGACCGCCCGCACCGAGGAGGAGCGGCACCGCTACTGGGCGGCGCGCAAGGGCGCGTTCGGCGCGATGGGGCGGCTCGCCCCCAACTACTACCTCCACGACGCGGTCGTCCCGCGGAGCCAGCTGCCGGCGATCATGCAGCAGGTGCTGGAGATCGCCCGCCGGTACGGGATCCGCGTCGCCAACGTCTTTCACGCCGGCGACGGCAACCTCCACCCGCTGATCCCCTACGACGCCTCGGTCCCGGGGGAGACCGAGCGGGTGATGCAGGCGAGCGAGGAGATGCTCGCCGCGTGCGTCGCCGCCGGCGGGAGCCTGAGCGGAGAACACGGCATCGGCTTCGAGAAGAACAACTACATGCCGTGGGTCTTCTCCGAGGCCGACCTCCAGGCCCAGCGGCGGCTGAAGACGGCGCTCGATCCGGAGGACCGGATGAACCCGTTCAAGGTGTTCCCGACGCCGGTGTCGTGCGCGGAGCTCCTGACGCGCCGGCCGCCGCGCCTCGCAGCGTCGGGGCTGTGGATCTAATGGCCACGGACGTGCGTCCCGCGCCGCCGGGACCAGCGTCTTCGGAGCCGCCGGCCGCCGAGCCGATTCCGCGCCTCCAGATCCCCGAGCTGGACAAGTGCATCCAGTGCGGCTTCTGTCTGCCGGCCTGCCCGACATACCGGCTCCTCGGGGTCGAAACCGAGTCCCCCCGCGGCCGGATCCACCTCGTGGAGGCCGCCGCGCAGGGACGGATCCCGGTCGACGCGCGGTTCGAGGAGCACATGTACGTCTGTCTCGGGTGCCGCGCGTGCGAGACCGCCTGTCCGGCGGGCGTCAAGTTCGGCACGATCATCGAGGCCGCGCGCGCCGAGATCGGGCCCACCGGATCGGCGCCCGCGCGGCTTCTCGCGCTCGCGGCGCTCCGCCACCTCATGCCGTACCCCGGGCGGCTGCGGCTGGGCGCGGCCCTCCTGCGCCGGTACCAGCGCAGCGGGCTCGGCCGGCTGGCGCGGGCGCTCCACCTGCTCCCCCGCCGGCTGGCGGAGATGGAGGCCTTCCTGCCGCCGATCCCGGACCGGTTCTTCACCCCGGCGCAGGAGGTGTTCCCCGCGATCGGTCCCCGCCGGGCGCGCGTCGGCCTCCTGAGCGGGTGCGTGATGGGCGTGCTGTTCGCCGACGTGAACGAGGCCACGGTCCGCGTGCTCCAGCGGAACGGGTGCGAGGTCGTCGTGCCGCGGGGCCAGACCTGCTGCGGCGCGCTCAACATCCACAACGGCGAGCGCGGCGCCGCCAGGGCCATGGCCCGGCGGAATATCAACGCGTTCCTCGGGGCCGGCGTCGACGCCGTGATCATCAACGCGGCGGGATGCGGCGCGGCGAGCAAGGAGTACCCCATCCTCTTCCGGGACGGCGATCCCGCAGACGCGGCGCGGGCGGAGGAGTACAGCCGCCGCTGCCGCGACGTCACCGAGTTCCTGAGCGAACTGGGCCTCACCGGAACGCTCGGCGAGGTCCGCGCCCGGGTCACGTACCAGGACCCCTGCCACCTCGCCCATGGGCAGGGGATCCGGCGCCAGCCCCGGGAGCTGCTCCGGCAGATCCCGGGCGTCGAGCTGGTCGAGATGGACGGCTCGGACCGCTGCTGCGGCAGCGCCGGGATCTACAACCTCGTGCAGCCGGGCTACGCGCGCCAGATCCTGGACGAGAAGATGGCGGCGGTGGCGCAAACCGGGGCCGAGTTGCTCGTCGCGCCGAACCCCGGCTGCATGCTCCAGCTCGCCGCAGGCGTCCGCGCGCACGGGCTCCCGATGAAGGTCCACCACCTCGTGGACCTGCTCGACCGGGCCTATGCCGCGGCGGAGATGGTGCCGGCGGCGCACGCGCCGTCCGTGCCATGAGACCCTCTAATCTCCACCTGTACCAGTCTGGCTCGGTGCGCCCGGGGGCACGTCCCCTCCGTGCCCCGCGGGCGCGGGCTTCCGGTGCCTGCTGCGGAGGAGTCACAAGGCCCGAAGGGGGCCCTCTCCGGAGACGTGCCCTCCGGACGCTCCCATCAACGTTGCCATGATGCCTGCGCTCCAGGCCCGTGCACAGGAGATCGTCGGCGGGCCGCACCTCCTGACCGGCGCGGAGATCCTCGCCGCGTATGCGATCGACAGCGTCCTGCCGTCGGCCGTGGCCCGACCTGAGACGCCGGAGGAAACCGCGGCCCTCCTCGCGGCGGCCGGCGAGACGGGCGCCGCGGTGTTTCCGAGGGGCGCCGGGGCGCACCAGCACATCGGAGGCACACCGCCGCGCGTGGACCTGGTCGTGGACACGACCCGGCAGACCGGTGTCACCGACTACACGCCTGCGGATTACGTGGTCGCCGTCCGGGCCGGCACGCGTTTCAGGGACCTCCAGGCCGAGTTGGCCGCGCACCGCCAGTGGCTCCCGCTCGATCCGCCGGGCGCGGGGGCGGCCACGGTCGGCGGGTTGATCGCGGCCAACCGCAACGGCCCGCGCCGCCTGCTCTGGGGCTCGATCCGGGACATGCTGATCGGCGTCCGGGTCGCCCTCCCGACCGGCGAGGTGATCAAGGCGGGCGGCAAGGTCGTGAAGAACGTCGCCGGCTACGACCTGACGAAGCTGTTCATCGGCTCGCTCGGATCGGCCGGCGTGATCACGGAGGCCACCTTCAAGATCTCGCCGCACCCGGGCGAGGGCCTCACAGTCCTCGTCACGGTGCCCGACCTCGCTGCGGCACACGACCTCACCGCCACGGTGCTGCGGTCGTACCTCCTGCCCTCCGCCCTCGAGGCGGCGAACCCCGCGGCCCTCCGCCGCCTCGCCGCCGCGGCGGGAATCGGCGATCCCGCGCCGGGCGCGTGGGGCGTGGCCCTGCTCGCCGAGGGGCTCGAGGAGAGCCGGATCCGCCACACAAACGAGATGCGGACGCTCGCCGGCGGCCGCGGCGGGATGGACGTGCTGCGGGGCGCCGCGCACGAGGCGCTGTGGGCGGCCGTTGCCGAGTTCCCATCCCCTGGTACCCACCCTGGCGGCGTCGTCTGCCGGGCCGGCGGGCCGATCGCGCGCTGGACCGACCTCGCGCGCGCCCTCGACGCCGTCGCGGCCGCGGGCCCGGTCGAGATCCTGGCGCACGCCGGGAGCGGCCTCCTCTACGCGGCCTCTTCCGCAGACGGCGGGCCGGCGATGGCCGAGGTCCTGGCCCGGGCCGCAGCCGAGACCGGTGGATACGCCGTCGTAGAAGCCGCGCCGCCGGCGCTCAAACCCCGGCTGCGCCTGTGGGGCGAGCCGCCGGGGGGGCTGGACCTGATGCGCCGGCTCCGCCGCGCGTACGATCCCCGGGGCGTCATGGTCCCGGGCCGGCTGGGGTGGGGACTGTCGTGAGCCGGCGCGCGATCGTCACCATCGCCGCGATGCTGGGGATGTTCCTCGCGGCGATGGACCAGACGGCCGTGGGCACCGCGATGCCCACGATCGTGGGTGCCCTCGGCGGCCTGGCCCTGTACTCCTGGGTGTTCGCAGCCTACCAGATCGCGTTCGTCGTGACGACGCCGATCTTCGGGCGGCTCGCCGACATGTACGGCCGCAAGCGGATCTACCTCGCCGGGATCCTCGGCTTCATCGGCGCGTCTGCGCTCTGCGGCCTCGCCCATACGATGGGCTGGCTCGTCCTGTTCCGCCTCCTGCAGGGCATCGGAGGCGGGGCCGTGCTCCCGATCGCGCTTACGATCATCGCCGACCTCTTCCCGATCGAGCAGCGGCTCCGCATCCAGGGCCTGTTCAGCGGCGTCTGGGGGCTCGCGGCGATCGTGGGGCCGCTGGTCGGCGGGTACCTCACCGACCACGTGACGTGGCGGTGGATCTTCTTCCTCAACATCCCGGCCGGGCTCGTGGCGACGCTGATCCTGACGTTTGCGTTCGACGAGCCCACGCCGACCCGGACGGGCGCGGTGGACTACGGGGGAATCGGCCTCCTGTCGGGCTCGGCGATCGTCCTGCTGCTGCTCTTGTTCTGGGGCGGCCACGAGTTTCCGTGGAACTCGCTGCCCACCGCCGGCCTGATCCTGCTGAGCGCCGCCCTCCTGCTGCTGTTCATCCGCGTGGAGATGCGCAGCGAGCACCCCTTCGTGCCGTTCAGCCTGTTCGAAAACCGGATCGTGACCGTCGCCTCCGTGGGGGGCTTCCTCATCGGGGTCAGCATGTTCGGCGCGATCGCGTACATCCCGCTGTTCGTTCAGGGCGTGATCGGGACGAGCGCCACGGCCGCCGGGGCGGTGCTCACGCCGTTCATGGTGGTATGGACGTTCGGCAGCATCATCGGCGGGCGGCTGACGCTGTTGTGGGGGTACCGCCCCACGACGACGGGCGGCATGACGCTGCTCGTGGCCGGGTTCCTGCTGCTTGCGCGGCTCACCCCGCAGGCCGCGGTGCGCACCGTGGTCGTGGACATGGTCATCCTGGGGGCCGGGATGGGGCTCACGGCGACGATGTTCATCATCGCGATGCAGAACGCGGTCGAGCGCCCGCTCCGGGGGCTCGTCACCTCGATCAACATCTTCACCCGGAACATCGGGAGCGCGATCGGCGTGAGCGCGCAGGGCGCGGTGCTCGTCGGCGTCCTCGACGCCCGCCTGCGCGCCCTGGCGGGACAGGCGCCCCTCGGGCTCCCGCAGATCGTGGACCCGGAGGTGATCCTCGACGCGGGCCTCCAGGCCCACCTCACTTCGGCCGGGCACGAGGCGATCCGGCAGGCGCTCGCCCAGGCGCTGCACGGCACCTTCCTGCTCGGCCTCATCCTCGTGGCGATCGGTCTCGCCACGGTTGTCCTGTTCATGCCGGCCGGCAGCGTGACCGAGCACGCCCCCGCGGCAGCTGAACACCCCACGGCTTACCGCGCCACATCGCCTCAGCGCGACATCCCGGCGCGTGGTCGCGCGACGCCCCGAGGATAGCGGCGAGACCGGCTGAGCGGCCCATGCGCACCATCGCCCTTGCGCTCGCGATCCACAACCACCAGCCGGTCGGCAACTTCGATCATGTGATTGCGAAGGCGGCGGAGACCGCCTACGCGCCGATGATCGCCGCGCTCGAGCGGCATCCCCGGATCCGGCTGGCCCTCCATTACTCGGGATCCCTCCTCGACTGGCTGCGGCCCCACCGGGCGGATCTGCTCCGGCGCGTCCGCGCGCTCGCCGCCCGCGGCCAGGTGGAGATCCTGACGGGCGGCTACTACGAGCCGATCCTCCCGATCATCCCCGACGCCGACAAGCGCGGCCAGATCGAGAAGCTGACCCGAGCGGTGGCCGAGGAATTCGGCTACGCGGCCGAGGGCCTCTGGCTCCCCGAGCGCGTGTGGGAGCCGCACCTGGCGCGCCCGCTCGGCGAGGCGGGCGTCCGGTACACGATCGTGGACGACACGCACTTCCATGCCGTGGGCCTCGCGGGGGAACAGCTGCTCGGGTACTACGTGACCGAGGAGGAAGGCGTCCCGCTCGCGCTCTTCCCCAGCCTGCGGCCGCTCCGGTACCTGATCCCCTGGGCCTCAGTCGACGAGGTGATCGCCTACCTTCGCACGCTGGCCGAGACCGACGTCCGGCCGGAGGGGCGCGAGGCCCCGCTCGACCTCGTGCTGATGGGCGACGACGGCGAGAAGTTCGGGATGTGGCCGACCACGTACGCCCATTGCTGGGAGCGCGGATGGGTCGAGCGCTTCTTCGAGGCGCTCGAGGCTACGCCGTGGATCGAGGTGCTTCCCCCCGGCGAGTACCGGCGCACGCGCGAACCCGCGGGACGGATCTACCTGCCCGCGGGCGCCTACGACGAGATGGCCGAGTGGGCGCTCCCGCCCGACCGCGCCGGCCAGCTCGCGCGCTTCCGGCACGACCTGGAGGCCGGCGGGCGGGCCGAGTTCGTCCCGTTCGTCCGCGGCGGGTTCTGGCGGCACTTCCTCGTCAAGTATCCGGAGGTGAACACCCTGCACCGGCTCGCCCTGCGCGCGGGAAAGAAGGTCCGCGCGATGCGCGCCGGGCCGCGGCGGGCTCGGGCGCTCGACGAGCTGTGGGCCGGCGAGTGCAACTGCACGTACTGGCACGGCGTCTTCGGCGGCGTGTACCTGCCGCACATCCGTGGGGCCGCGTTCAGCCACCTGATCGCGGCGGAAGCGATCGCCGATCAGGCGCGCCACCGAGGGCTGTTCGCGACGGTCGAGGAAACCGACCTGGATGGCGACGGCCGCCCGGATGTGCTCCTGGCGACGGATGCGGAGGTCCTCACGGTGGATCCGGGCCGCGGCGGAAGCCTCGTCGAGTGGGACGACCGCCCGGCGCGCCGTCACCTCGGAAACGTGCTCACGCGGCGCCCCGAAGCGTATCACGCCGAGTTGCACCGGGCCACGGCCGCCGAGGCGCGGCCACCGGAGGGAGGCGTGGCCGAGTCGATCCACACCGCGATCCGCATCAAGGAGCCCGGGCTCGAGCAGTTCCTGACCTATGACCGGGGACGGCGGGCCACCCTGCGCGTGCACCTGCTGCCTCCCGAGACGACCGCCGAAGAGGTGTGGCGCGACGCGCAGCACGACCTCGGCGGGTTTGCCACCGGCGCGTATGCCTGGCGGGTGGAAGAGGCGGCCGGTGCCGCGCGGGTCTTCCTCATGCGTGAGGCGCCGCTCTGGGGCGGCCGGGCCGTCATCGAGCGCGGCCTCGAAGCGGCCGCCGGCCGCCGCGGGCTCACCCACACCATACGGCTCCGCTGGGCAGGGACCGAACCGCTCGCGGCGCTTGTGGCAGAGGAATGGGACCTCGGCGTGTTCGGCGCGCCCGGCTCGGTCTGGGTCGAGGGCGCAGGAGTTCGCGTGTCGGTGCGCGAGCCGGGCGCGCTCACGGCCGCCGGCCGGGTGGAGGTCGTAGAAGAACACTCGGGATTGCGGCTGGCGTTTCTCCCGTCGGCGCAGGCTGGGGTGTGGAGCCTGCCGCTGTTTACGATCTCCAGCTCCGAGGGCGGCTACGAACGGAACTACCAGGGCGTGATGCTGCTCCTTCGCTGGCGGCTCACCCTCCGGCCGGACGCGACGTGGGAGCAGACGACCCGCGCAGAAGTCAGCGCGGCGCCCGGCGGCTCTCCCTGAGCGCCGTCCAGTACGCCTCCCACCGGGCCGACACCTCGGCCTCCGTCGCCCCGCCGTCGTACGCCGGGGAGATGAGCGGGAGCGCCCGTTCGACCTTCACCAGCACGACCGCGCCGATCCGCTCGGCGATGTCCGGCTGGACTGCGTGGCGTCCGTGCCGGTACGACGCCAGGATCTCCTCGAAAAGCGGCCCGGAGGCGAGCACGCGGGCCGTCCCCTTGAAGCGGTAGCCCTTGCGGACGACCGGATCCACGACGTTCATCTCGATCGCGGGGTTGGTCGCGAGATTGGCGACGGTGTTGGGCGAGCAGATGTGCGCGAAGACGAGGTGGTCGTCGTCCCACACGGTCGTCGTGCCCTTCGGGGAGAGATTCGGCGTGCCGTCCGGACAGACGGTCGCGATGAAGCCCAAGCGCTGCTCGCGGACCACCCGCTTCATGTCTTCGGTCAGGATGCCCATGCTGAGCCCTCCATCCGGCGGTCGCGGTCGGTACGGCGGCGCCCGTCGGCATGCGCACGCCGCCCCACAGCGGTCATCGCCGCCTGTACGTCAGCTCTTGCCCGTTCCCCAGGGGAACGGGCACGCACTCGAGCGCAGGATTGTTCTTCACGCGGCGGAGAAACTCCGGCAGTTCCTGGGCGTGCGAGACCACGTTGTCGGTGACGAGCAGCCCCCCTCCTCACGGTTTCCGCGCGGTCACCCGGGCGCTGTACGTCGCATATGCCCCCGCGCCCTCGCCGTTCGGCACAAGGCCGACGTCCGTGAAGCCCACCTCGGCGAGCAGGGCGCGGTACTCACCGGCGGTGATGGCCCCGGAGACGCACGCCGACCAGATCTCGGGATCGTTGCGCACCTCATCCGGCAGCGGCGCCTCCGCCACGATGTCGTTGACGGTCAGGCGCCCGCCGCGCTTCAGGATCCGGAACGCCTCCGCCAGCGCCCGACGCTTGTCGGGCACGAGCGTGAGGACGCAGTTGCTGATTACGACATCGGCGGTGCCGTCCTCCACCGGGAGCGCCTCGATGTCGCCGAGCCGGAACTCGACGTGGCCGGCGCCGGCGCGGCCGGCCGCCGCCTGGGCCCGCTCGATCATCTCGTGGGTCATGTCCACGCCGATAACCCGGCCCGCCGGGCCCACAGCCTGCCCGGCGAAGAGCGCGTCCCGGCCGGGGCCGGACCCCAGGTCCACGACCACGTCGCCGGGGCGGAACAGCGACGCCTCAAACGGCGTGCCGCATCCGTAGGACGGCAGCTCCTCGATTCCGCGCGGAGCGGTCGCCGGAGCCTCGGGCGCGCAGCACCCCGATCCGGTGGCTTCCGCCGGGGACGCGCAGCACCCGGCGCCTGCCGGGCCTGTCCCGGCCGTCCCGCAGCCGGCGCCGGTGCGAATGCGCCGGGCGTAGTGCTCTCGAACCGCCGCCTTGATCGCGTCGCTCTGCATGCCGATCCCCCCTGCGCTCTCTGATCGGGGCCTAGGATACCATATACATCGATCCATGTCAATATAATTTATCCGAGAATCCGAGTGTCTCGCGAAACCTTGCCGAATGCCTGGTGTATATATTGACATATGTTGATGAATATGTTACTTTGTCGAAAGATTCCCTGCCGGAAGGAGGCGTCTGGCGATGGGGGTCACGCTTGCACGAACCGGCCACGTCACAACATCGCCCCGCCGGGAGCCGCGCGCTTGCTGCGGGGACGCCGCGGCCGTGATGGAGGAAGTGGAGCGCGCGCCGCTCGCGCAGCAGCACACGCTGCTCGTCGCGCTAGCCGATCCGACCCGGCTTAAGATGGTCCACCTGCTCTCCCGGACCGGCGAGCTGTGCGTCTGCGACTTTACGGCCGTGTTCGACCTGGGCCAGCCGACGGTCTCCCACCACCTCAAGGTCCTGCGGGAGGCCGGCATCGTTAGCAGCCGCAAGGCCGGCCAGTGGGTCTACTACTCCGTCAACCGCCCTGCGATCAAGTCGCTCGTCGGATCGCTGCTGGAGATGGTGTAAAGCTACTCCGGGAGCTTTAACGTGCGCCACGCCGCGTATCGAAGCAGCTTCCCCTCGCACACGTTCCCCACGTAGCGCCCCGCACAGCTGAACTGCATGATGTGTTTTCCCCTGCGCGCCAGCGCGGCCCAGCGCGACTGGGTGTCAGGGTTCTGTTCGACCCCGACGACAAGGTACCGACGGAAGGGAAACTCTACCGTGCGGAGCTGCTTCGACCTGGTAAAACCGACAGGGCAGCGCTTTCGGTTCACCACGACCGACAGCTTGTTCTCGGCCAGGATCTGCCGCCAGACCGACATCAACGTTTGCTCCAGCGTCATGATGGCGACTCGCAGCCTTCGCTGTGCCAGCCCTCCGTATCCCGCACTAATCCATACCCCGCACGAACAACACGACGGCCGTCGGACCGACCGTCGCCGCGGCCTCCCCGTCCGAGCGAATCTCGGAAGGCGTCGCGCGCCCGGGTCCGCCCCACCGCTCGTCGGCCGAGTCGAGCCGCGCGCGCCAGCATCCGGGCGGCAGCGGGAGGCGCAGCGACCTCGGCGCGCCGGCGAAGTTGAAGACAGCCGCGGCCTCGCTCCGCCCGCTCCACCGGCGGACCGCGAGGACGCGCGCGTCCTCCCACCCGCGGACATCCATCGCGGCCTTGCTGAGGGAGGCCAGCGCCGGCAGGTCCTTCCGCAGCCGGATCAGCTCCGTGTAGAACTCAAGCAGGAGGCGGTGGCGTCCCTCCCGGCGGAGCGCGTGGTTGAGGCGGGACCGCAGGAACGTCGCCTCGGCCTGCGGGTCCGGCACCTCTCCTTGCCAGCCAAACGCGGCGAACTCCTCCCCCCGGCCCCGCCGCACGGCCTCGGCAAGCTGTGGATCCGTGTGGCTCGTGAAGTACAGAAACGGCGACGGCTCCGCGTACTCCTCGCCCATGAAGAGCAGCGGGACGTACGGCGACAGGAGGAGCGTCGCGGCCGCGAGCTTGAGCGCCTCGAAGGAGACCAGCTGGCTCAGGCGCTCCCCGAGCGCGCGGTTTCCGACCTGGTCGTGGTTCTGAGCGCACACCACGAACTGCTCGGCCGGGATGTCGCGGGACGGCGCGCCGTGCCGGCGCCGGCGGAAGGCCGAGTAGCCACCCGTCCGGACGAATCCGTCCGCGAACGCCCGCTCGAGGTCGCGGAGCGTCCCGAAGTCCTCGTAGTACCCGGTCCGCTCGCCGGTGAGCAGGACGTGCAGCGCGTGGTGGAAGTCGTCGCTCCACTGGGCGTCGAGGCCGTACCCGCCCCGCTCGGGCGGCCGGAGGAGGCGCGGATCGTTCAGGTTGCTCTCGGCGATGACGTAGATCCGCCGGCTGAGCCGCTCCGCCCGCGCGTGCACGTCCGCGGCCAGCTCCTCCAGGAAGGTCCTCGCCGAGTGTTCCACGATCGCGTGCACCGCATCGAGCCGGAGCGCATCGATGTGGAACTCCGTGACCCACTCGAGCGCGTTCTCGATGAAGAAGCAGCGCACCTCATCGCTGTGGGGGCCGTCGAAGTTGAGGCCCGCGCCCCACGGCGTGCGGTACCGGTCGGTGAAGTACGGGCCGAACGCCCCCAGGTAGTTGCCCTCGGGGCCGAGGTGGTTGTAGACGACGTCGAGGACGACGGCCAGCCCCCGCCCGTGGCAGGCGTCGACCAGCCGCTTGAGGCCGTCCGGCCCGCCGTAGGCGGGATGCACGGCAAAGGGGTACACGCCGTCGTAGCCCCAGTTGTGGCTGCCGGGGAACTGCGCCACCGGCATCAGCTCGACCGCGGTCACCCCCAGGCCCGCGAGGTCGTCGAGGCGGCGGATCACCCCGTCGAACGTGCCCTCGGGCGTGAACGTCCCCACGTGGAGCTCGTACAGAATGTAGGCGGAGAGCGGGAGCCCGTCCCATCCGTGGTCGCTCCACCGGAACGTGTCGCCGCCGAGGACCTGCGACGGGCCGTGTACGCCCTGGGGCTGTGCGCGGGAGGCCGGATCCGGCCGCTCCGTCGCGCCGTCAAGCCGGTAGACGTACCGCGTCCCGGGCGCCGCGTCCTCCACGACGCGCTCGTGGTAGCCCCGGTCCCCGCGCTCAAGCGGCACGAGCCGCTCGGGCGACGTGAGAAGGCGCACCTCGACTGTGCGCCGATCGGGGGCCCAGACGCGAAACCGGCACCGGCCCTCGCCGAGGCAGGCGGCGCCGAGCGTTGGGTCACGCATCTTTGGAACCCGATCCCAGCGATTCCAAGATGCCCTGGAGGGGGATCCGGACCCAGTCGGGACGGTTGTTGAGCTCGTACCCCAGTTCGTAGATCGCCTTCTCGAGCAGGTGCGCGTCGAGGAGCACCTGGGCTTCGTCCCGCTGCCCCGGCATGAACGCCGCGCGCCCGGCGACGTCCAGGTAGCCCTTCATGAAGGCCGCAGAGACCCAGCGGTGCCAGAAGCGCGCGGCCCACTCCTGGGCGGCCAGCGCCTCGGGGCGCTCCGAGACGCCGCCGCGGGCGGCATGACGGAGCAGCGCCGCGTGCGCGGCGTAATGGAACGACCGGAGCATGCCGGCCACGTCGCGCAGGCACGGCCGCTTGAGCCGCCGCTCGCCGAGCGGTCGGGACGGCTCGCCCTCGAAGTCGATGATGACGAAGTCCTTGCCGGTGTACAGGACCTGCCCCAGGTGGTAGTCACCGTGGCAGCGGATCCTCATGCCGGTAATCTTGCGGTCGAGGATCGCGTGGAAGCGCCCGAGGATCTCGTCCTCGCTGTCCACCACCCGCCCGGCCTCGGCGCGCGCCGTCTCGGGCAGCTCCCGCAGGCTCCGCCGCAGCGTCGCGAGCGTCTCCCGGGCCAGCGTGCGCATCGACTGGTAGAGGGATCGCTGGTCGAGCGGCGTGAACGGCTCCGGGGCGAAGGCCGGATCGGTGCGGTCCGCGGCGAGCGCGACGTGGAGCTCGGCCGTCCGCTGGCCGAGCAGCTGAGCGTCCCCGAGGTACGCGCCGACCAGCTCGTTCGCGGCGGGTGGGAGGTCGCGGGCGGCGAGGTCCATGAGGGGGCCGTGGGGCAGCAGCGCGCCGCCGCGGTCGGCCGCCGCCGGCCCGGCCGCGATCCGCTCGTAGTAGTGGCTCAGGGCGTCGAGAGTGTAACTCCACGCGTCCCCTTCATTCGGGACGAACTTCTGGAGGATCGCGAGCGTCACCGGCTCCTCGCGCTCGACGCGGTACTCGATCGCGCCTGCGACCGCCGGGACGTGCGGGAAGGCCACGCGCTCGGTCAGGAACCGCCCCACCTCGAGCTCCGGGTTCCGCCCGGGCCCGAGGCGGCGGAACAGCTTGAGGATGAACCGGTCGCCGTACAGCACCGAGGTATGGCTCTGCTCGGCCTTGAGTACCGACGGCTCGGGCGGCGGCCCGCCGCCGGCCGGCGCATGCCGGAACTCGTGCATCGGCGCCGCCACGACGTCGCCCGCGTCCCCCCGCAGGCGCCGCCGGTGGCCGATCGCCTCGAGCAGCGCGGCGCAGAACTCCCGATCCCCCAGCGCGTCGTACAGCACGCCTTCGCCGTCGCCCTCGCCGGTCGGCACGGACGCCACGATCAGCTGCGGGGACTCGTGGCGCACCTGGTCGGCCCGCTCGCCTGCGGCGAAGGTGAGCGGGAGCGCATAGAGCTCCGGATCGCCCTCCGAGTAGTCCACCTGGACGAGGCTGAGGTAGGCGGCCGAGGACGCGTAGGGCATGCGGAGCGCCTCGCGGATCCGGGCCGACCGGATCCGCCGCGCCTTCCCACCGAACCACCGGCGCGTGCGCAGGTATCCCCCAAGGATGTCCTCGAGGCCGGCGCGGGCCTTCCCCTGAAAGGCGCTTTCCCACCCCCCGGAAAGCGTGAGGACGGGGACCCGTGCGGCCGCCCCGGCGGGGGGGGCGGCCGCGGCCGGCGGCGCGCTGAGGCCGGCGGCGCGCTGAGGCTCGAGCGCGAACCAGTAAAACGTGTGGGGGCCCAGGGTCAGGAAGTACGGCAGGTCGCCGATGGGGGGAAACTCCGTCCGGCCGAACAGCTCGATCGGAACCATCCCGCGAAACTCCGAGAGGTTGAGCTCGGCGTACTGGACAAACCGCGACAGGTTCGCGACGACGAGGATCAGCTCGTCGCCGTACCGGCGGAGAAACACGAGCACCTTCCGGTTCTCCGGCTGCAGAAACTCGAGCGTGCCCCGCCCGAACGCCTTGAAGCGCTTGCGCAGCGCAACGAGCCGCTTCATCCACCACAGGAGCGAGTGGGGGTTGTTCTGCTGCCCCTCCACGTTGACGGTCTCGTAGTGATACTCGGGGTCGATGATCACCGGCAGGTAGAGCTGCTGCGGATTGGCCCGCGAGAAGCCCGCGTTCCGGTCGGGGCTCCACTGCATCGGGGTCCGCACGCTGTTCCGGTCGCCGAGGTAGATGTTGTCCCCCATCCCGATCTCGTCCCCGTAGTAGATGATCGGCGTCCCCGGGATCGAGAGCAGGAGGCCGTCCATCAGCTCGATCCGCCGGCGGTGGTTGCCGAGCAGCGGGGCGAGCCGGCGGCGGATCCCCAGGTTGATCCGCGCGTGGGGGTCCCGCGCGTACACGCGGTACATGTAGTCCCGGTCCTCGTCCGTGACCATCTCGAGGGTCAGCTCGTCGTGATTGCGCAGGAACAGCGCCCACTGGCAGGTCTCCGGGATCGGCGGCGCCTGCTGGAGGATCTCGACGATCGGGAACCGATCCTCCATCCGGATCGCCATAAACAGCCGCGGCATCAGCGGGAAGTGAAACGCCACGTGACACTCGTCGCCCTGGCCGAAGTAGGCGATCGCGTCCTCGGGCCACTGGTTGGCTTCCGCGAGCAGCATCCGGCTGGTGAAATGCTCGTCGATGTGCCGGCGGAGCGTACGGAGGAACGTGTGCGTCTCCGGGAGGTTCTCGCACGTCGTGCCCTCGCGCTCGTACAGGTATGGGACCGCGTCCAGCCGGAGGCCGTCCACGCCCTGCCGGAGCCAGAACTCCACGACCTCGAGCATCGCGCGGCGGACGTCCGGGGAGTCGTAGTTGAGGTCGGGCTGGTGCGCGTAGAACCGGTGCCAGTAGTAGGCCTTGGCGGCCGGGTCGAGCGTCCAGTTCGAGACCTCGAAGTCCTTGAAAATGATGCGGGCGTCCCGGTACCGGTCGGGCGTCTCGCTCCACACGTAGAAGTCGCGCCAGCGGCTCCCGGGAGGCTCCCGGCGCGCCCGCTGGAACCAGGGGTGCCGGTCCGAGGTGTGGTTGAGCACGAGCTCGGTGATGACCCGCAGCCCCCGCCGGTGCGCCTCTTTCAGGAAGGTCTGGAAGGCGCGCATGGTGCCGTAGGCGGGGTGGATCCCCGTGTAGTCTGCGATGTCGTAGCCGTCGTCCTTGAGGGGCGACGGGTAGAAGGGCAGGAGCCAGACCGCGGTGACCCCGAGGTCCTGGAGGTAGTCGAGCTTCTCGGTCAGGCCCCGGAAGTCTCCGATCCCGTCTCCGTCGCTGTCGTAGAATGCGCGGACGTGCGCCTCGTAGATGATTGCGTCCTTGTACCAGAGCGGATCGTCCTCAGGCAGCACGGCGCCCTTCCCGCGCGGCATCCGCCTAGCCACCTCGCACCTCCGCGCCCGGGCCTGCGCCTGCGGCGTAGCCGGGACGCGCGTGGGCCAACGCGCCGCTCACGGCGCCGCCCGTTCGATGCGAAGGATGTGGGCGGGCGCCGCCTGGGGGGCGAGCTCCACGTAGTTCCGCGCCCCGCGCCAGCCGTACCGCGCGCCGCTCAGGAGGTCGCGCGCCTGGTAGGGCTCCTCGGGCGGAAGGCCCAGCACGTCGAGGGCGAGGGCGGTCCACCCCGCGTGGGTGCGGCGGGGGTCCAGGTTCACCACCACCACGATCACGTTCGACCGGTCCGCGGTCTGCTTGCTGTAGCAGAGGAGCGCGTCGTTGTCCGTGCCGTGGAAGTGGAGGCTCCAGTCGCTCTGCAGCGCGGGGTTCTCCCGCCGGATCCGGTTCACGCGCGTGATCAGATCCCGGAGGCTGTCCGGGCGGTCGAGATCCCAGTGCTTGATCTCGTACTTCTCCGCGTTCAAATACTCCTCGCTCGCAGGCGGCGGGCTGCCGGGGGCGGCGGAGCGGTTCTCACACAGCTCGAACGCCGGACCGTAGATGCCGTAGCCGGCCCCGAGCGTCGCCGCGAGGACGAGCCGCGCGGCGAACGCCGGACGCCCGCCCTCCTGCAGGTAGGCAGTCAGGATGTCGGGCGTGTTGGGCCAGAGATGGGGACGGAAGAAGTCGCGCACCGAGGTCTGCGTGAGCTCCGTGAAGTAGTCGGTCAACTCCTGCCGGGTGTTGCGCCAGGCGAAGTACGTGTAGGACTGGGTGAACCCGACCTTCGCCAGATGATACATGACCTTCGGCCGGGTGAAGGCCTCGCCGAGGAACAGGACCTCGGGATGCTCGCGCTTGATCTCGCCGATCAGCCACTCCCAGAACTGGAACGGCTTCGTGTGCGGGTTGTCCACCCGAAAGATGCGCACGCCCTGATCGATCCAGAAGCGGGCGACGCTGTGGAGCTCATCCCAGAGGCGGCGCCAGTCGGCCGACTCGAAGTCCAGCGGGTAGATATCCTGGTATTTCTTCGGCGGGTTTTCCGCGTACTGGATCGTCCCGTCCGGCCGGCGGCGGAACCACTCGGGGTGCTCCGTGACGTATGGGTGGTCGGGCGAGCACTGGAACGCGAGATCGAGCGCGATCTCCATCCCGTGGCGGCGGGCGCTCTCCACGAGGCCGCGGAACGCCTCAAGGGTACCGAGCTGGGGATGCACGGCCTTGTGCCCGCCCTCCGGCGCGCCGATCGCCCAGGGGCTGCCCGGATCGTCCGGCCCGGCGCCCTCCATGTTGTTCTTGCCCTTGCGGTGGGTGCGGCCGACCGGATGAATCGGCGGCAGGTAGAGGACGTCGAACCCCATCGACGCGACATAGGGCAGGCGCGCCTCGCAGTCGGCGAACGTGCCGTGGCGCCCGGGCTCGGGAGCGCACGAGCGGGGAAACAGCTCGTACCAGGCGCTGAATCGCGCGCGCTCCCGGTCGACGACGACCACGAGCTCCTTCCCGTACGTCGCGGCGCCCTCCCGGTCCGGGTACCGGGCCATCACCTGCGCCAGCTCGTCGGACAGCGCGACCCGGATCCCCTCCTGGCCGCCCG
Organism: Armatimonadota bacterium; assembly: GCA_047519495.1. GTDB lineage: Bacteria > Sysuimicrobiota > Sysuimicrobiia > Sysuimicrobiales > Segetimicrobiaceae > JAPVSX01. The sequence continues at coordinate 8,243 of JAPVSX010000177.1, read as the reverse complement.
CGTGTACCGTGTCCGCGTACGCGGCGAGCCGGGGCGCGTCGGCGTCCGGGCCGGGCCTGTGCCGACGGCGTAGCCGGGACGCGCGCGAGCTACTCCGTGCGTGGGCCACTACGGGCTTACGGCGTGAACCAATGCGTTCCGCCCGACGCCCGGCGGCCCGCACGAGCCCGGCGCCGATCGCCAGCTCCACGGTGACGTCCTGGCCGGCGGCCACACGCGTGGCCAGGTCTCGAGACCAGGACGCATACCGGTCGATCCACGCCTCAAGCGTGTACCGGTATCGCCCGACCTTCTCGACCGCGAACGCTCCCTGCCACCGGTCGTTGCCCAGGTGGACGAGGGACACCTCCGTCCACCGCAGCGCGTCCTCGGGGCGATAGAGCAGCATCCCCCCGAGCGCTTCATGGCCGTCGGCGAAGATGTCGGCCTCGACCACGACCGTCTCCCCGGCCGTCCGCTTGATCGGGAGCCGGCCGCTGTCGACCTCGGGCGTGACCCGGTCGATGACGACGCGGGGCTCACGTTCCACCAGGCGTCACCTCGGCCTGCTCTTCTCCACACTGCACCGGCCCACTCTTTCCGCTCCCCGCATTGTCATCCGGGGCGGGCAGATCCTGCCTGCCGGATGGATCTGGTGACAGTGACCGCGGGCGGCGGGGGAACGCGGCGCGGTGGCGTACTGGCTCACGCGCGTCCCGGCTACGCCGTCGGCACAGGCCCAGGCCGCGCGCCCCGGGCGTCGAGGACCAGCCCTCACCGCGCGGCGAGGATGTCCTCGAGCCGGATCTCCCCGCGGCGCGTCGTCGCGACGGTGATCCGATCGCCTCCCTGGAGGACGGTGTCGCCCCGCGGGACCAGCATCCGCGGCCCGCGCCGCACCGCGACGATCAGGGCGTCGGGCGAGACCGCGAGCGCCGTGAGCTGGCGGCCGGCGACCGGCGAGCCGGCCGGGATCGTAAAGTGGAGCAGGCGCACGCCGAGGTACACGCGCTCGGCGGCCGTGCCCCGGTCCACCTCGTCGAGGATCTCCGGGAACCGGGGCGGATACAGGTCGTACAGGTAGCGGTACATCGCTTCCAGGAGGAAGTCCACCTCGCCCGCCGCCATCCACGTGCGCTGGAGGTGGTCCAGTGAGAGAAACACGTTCCGGCAGTGCTCCCGCGCCTCGAGCAGCGCCCGCTGCCACAGCGCCGGATTGTGGAAGTCGCCGTCGAGTGCCCGGTAGGCCTCGATCAGGTGCTCGACTCCTCGCCCGGCTTTGTCGCGGAAGTCGGTCGCGTAGTCCAGCTGCCGCAGCGCCTCGCTCGGGTCGTAGTCGGGTCGCTCCTCCCGCAGCCGCTCAAGGCCGAACCGGAGATAGGCGATGCGCGTGTCGAGGAGGCCCTCCGGCAGCCGCCCGAGGCCCACGAGAAGCCGGGGATCGAGGCGCTCCTCGGCCACCGGGAACCGGTCCGGATAGAATCGCAGCATCACCATGAGCGCGTCCGCGATCACGAGCCCGTACAGGTAGGGGCGCTTGTTCAGCGCCTCACTGGGCTGCCAGCCCCAGTCGTCCGCTTGCTTGAGCAGCCGGAACGCGACGGCGAGGCGCTTCTCAAACGGGAAGCGGGTGAGCTGGTAGCCTTCGTCCGAGAGCACACCCGCGTGGCCACCGATCATCGGCCCGTACCCGAACACCCGGAGCAGCCACGCGAACAGGCCGACCACGTACTTGCCGGGCTCCCAGTAGATGAAGGGGTGCGCGCGGAAGATCTGCGGGACCGCGTCCACCCCCCCGAACTCTCCCGCCTCCAGCGGTGGGTAGTGGCCGTCCGACCGGAGCAGGACCCGGGTTTCCGGCGCCCAGCCCATCCCGCGATGGTCCGCGCGCGCAGCCGGCGGGCGGCTCTGGGTTTCGAGATACTCGTCGGGCGTCTCGAAGCGGATCTCCAGCTGGGACGACGCCAGCACCCGCGTCCAGGCGGCGCGGAGCACGTCGAGTGCCACATCGCCGAAGTCCATCAGCTCGAGGTCCTGGATGTACAGGATCAGGCCGCCGTCGGGGGCGGCCGCGAGCGCGTCCTCCAAGATTCCGGCGTACTCGTCGACCCCCTTGGCGCGGTCAATCGGGTAATCCAGATACCGCTGCTCGCGGTACTCGGTGTCGAAGACGGCGTACGCCCCCATCATGTAGCCCTGGGACTTGACCTCCTGAGGGTACATCCGCGTGATCGGGCGCCAGATCTCCTGGGAGACGCGGAAGTGACGCGGGAGGGCGGTGAGGCGCCGGCCCATGAGAAATGGCCGGTGGACGTAGTCGTAGGACGCATCCGAGACCGCGAGCACGCCGTTTCGGTCGTTGAGGTGGGTGTGGACGATCGCCTCGATCCCCGCCTCCTCGAGGACCGGGAAGAACCGCGGGTGGGCCGAGCACTCGGTAAAGAAGAAGACGCGGTGCTGCGGCCGGGGCGCCCCGACGAGGTCGTGGACCGCCTCCTCGTTCAGGCGGAGCTCCTCGGCCAGCTCGTCCGGCTCGAGCAGCGCTGCGTGGGTGTGGTGAGCCGTGGTGTAGAGCGGATAGATCAGGCCCCCGCGGTAGGCGCGCTGCAGCTCCTCATAGGTCCGCGGCAGGATCGTCTTGATCTGGTGCAGCAGGTCGTTGGAGATGTCCATGGTCACGCGGACTCCCATCGCACGCGCAAACCCCAGGAGGTCGCGGTAGATGTTCCGGCCCTCCTTGGCCCGCCGGCGGAGGTAGTTCTCGGGCGGGACGGCCTGCGCGACGCGCATGTCGGGGACGGCGGCCTGGAGGTGCGCGGGGAGGTCCCACAGCGGCTCGTGGGCGTGAAACGCGAGGACCACGTGCACGCGCTTGGCCATCGCCTTCTATTTTACCCCGCGGGCGATCTGGGCGGGGCCGTGGCCTCCTCGACCCACGGACGCGTGACGAACAGCCAGAACGCCAGGCCCGCGTACCGGCCGTAGCCCCGGAAGCGCCGCCGGATCGTCCGGTCCGCGGCCCGGCGCAGCCCGGACAGACGCGCGTAGGCGGGCCGGGTCCACGAATCGAGGACGAGCAGGGAGTACCGGCCGAGGAGCAGCATGATGTGCGCGACCGCGTACGGGCCGACGCCCGGGAGCTCCGCGAGGCGCGCGGCCACCACGTCGTCGGAGATCTCGTCGGGGCGGGCGCGCCCCAGCGCTTCGAGATCGACCGTGCCGCGGGCCACCGCGCGCGCCAGATCCCGGAGATACGGGGCGCGATACCCCGCGTGGACGGCGGAGCGGTAGAACTGCATCCCGGCGTCCGCCATCGCCTCGGGGATGGGGAACACCCGCCCGCGCCAGCCTGACGCAGGCGCGTCCGGCGCCGGCTCGCCGAGGTGCTCGACGAGCGCGCCGACCATTCTCCGCGTTAGAGCCCACGAGCAGTTCGTCGTACAGACCGTCTTCACGACGTCCTCGAAGACGGTGGGGCTCCGGATCATCCGGCCGGCCCCGCCGCACGCCCACGCAAGATCGGGATCGCGGGCCGCGAGCGCGTAGAACTCTGAGAGGTCCTCGTCCAGCCGGAGCACGTGCCGGACCGTGTGCAGGAGGCGCGTGCGCCCGCGGGCTCCGAGCGACCGCCCGGCGACGCGCACGACGCCGTAGCCGGGTCGGCCCGGCGCGATCCGCACGGTGCGGGGGCGGACACCGTCGACCGGCAGCGTCATCTCAAGCGTTCGGGCGGCCTCGTCCGCCTGCATCGGCGGGAGGTCGGCGAACCCGTGCGAAAAGCAGGTGCGCCAGAGGTCGACCGGCTCGCCCGCAGGTCCCACAAGGGGGAACTCCAGCGTGTGAGCGTCCCCAGGCTTGGATTCCCGTTGGGCCTGGGGTGAAAGCAGAGGCCGCTCGATCATATGATCGTTTTCGTGATTCCCATCACCGCCCCTGTCGTCGCGGTGCGCCCAATGACGCCGAAACCGACCGCGGCTGCGCTGTGGGCGTCGGAGCCCGGCCGCTCTAGCGCCGCTGGACCGGCTGAGGCGCCGGACGCAGGCGCCGGGGCAGCAGGACCTCCCAGATCCGACGCAGCCAGCCCACGGTCATCACTCCACCGGACTTCGGCCGGGCGGCCTGCCGGATCTGGCGGACCAGCCGGTCGCGAGCGGCTTCGCGCATCCACTCCTGCCTCCGCTCCTCGGCCAGCAACTTCAGCGTCCCAGGATTCCAGTGCATGACGGTCCTCCCTAGTGTGATCTTCACGTAGCGCACGCCGGCCCTGGCCTAGCCGCCGGCGCTCAGCGCGGGGCCGCGGCCGGCTTGTCACCGGCGGCGGCCGCGAGCAGCACGGTCCAGTGGAGCAGGCCGGCCAGGCGCCCGGCATCCAGCACGGGGAGCACCTCGACGGCGTTCCGCCGCATCAGCGCCGCCGCTTCGTCAAGCGGCGTGTCGGGCGTGACGCTCGCGGCGGCCGGCACCGTTGCGCGGGCCACCGTGAGCCGGTCGAGCACGTTGCGCAGCTCATAGATGTCCAGGGTGGTCGCCTCAGACGGCGTCAGGCGGAGCAGCGCCCGTTCATCCACCAGGCCGAGAAACCGGCCCCCCTCGCACACCGGAAGGGCGGGGACGCGGTGCTCGCGGAGCAGGCGGAGCGCGGTGCCCACCGTCGTGCGCGGGGTGATCACCGGCACCGGCGGGGTCATCCAGGTGCGGACGAAAGACGTGCTCAGATCGACAATCATCGGAACACCCTCCTCTGGGTCGCTTCCAGATCACGTCCCTGACGCTCTGACCATAGCGCAGATCCGGCGGCCGGATCTATCCGGTCCGTGCGCGCAAACTTACCGCCGGACGGCGCGCCTATGCTGGGCAATGCGAACTCTCGCTTGAGGCGCTCCCATGCCCATCCGGTCCCAAACAGATCAGGCCACACGCCCGTCCCTCCCGGTCCCCGACGCACCGGCCGCCGCCTCGTAAGCCACAGGCCGGTCCTGCGCGTCCGGAGTTTGCACTTTCCTGTATAACCTGCTATATTGGATTCGATGGTGAAACGTTATCACGGTCGACATAACTTGTCAAGTCAATTATGGTGGTTACATCTGTGGGCGCCCCGGAAGCGGCGTGCCGGCGCGCCGAAGGGAAGTGCATGGCGCAGGTCTCGGTGAAGGAATATGCATTCGATTTCTCCGGCGGGCACTTAGGCCTGGACTTCGCGAACACCGTCAGCGGATCGCGGGCCCGCCCCACGGAGCGGATCACCAGCTACCAGGACCTCATCTCCTGGGGACGGCAGGCGGGCGTTCTGAACGAGCGCGAGGCTCAGCGTCTCTCCCAGGCGTCCCGGCGGCGTCCGGCCAGCGCGGCCCGGGTGCTCGCGGACGCGATTCGGCTGCGTGAAGCGCTGTTTTGGACCTTTTCGGCGGCGATGGACGGCCACTCGCCGCAGCCCGGCGACCTCGAGGCGCTGAACGCTGCGCTGCCGTCGGCGCTGATGCACCTGCGGCTCGAGACGGGGGCCGACGGGTTCGCGTGGGTGTGGGCAGGCGACGCGGACGCGCTCGACCGCATGCTCTGGCCGGTTGTGCGGTCGGCGGTGGATCTGCTGACGTCGCCCCAGCGGCACCGGGTCCGAAAGTGCGGGGGCCAAAACTGCGACTGGCTGTTCATCGACAACAGCCGCAACCACAGCCGCCGCTGGTGCGACATGAAGCAGTGCGGCAACCGCGCGAAGGCCCGGCGCTACTATGAGCGTCACAGAAGGGAAGACGCGCCGCCTCAGAAACGACCGCGCGCATAACTTCCAGCGGGCCGGCCCCATGGCGAGGACAGGCGAATTGCCCAGGGGGTTTTCCGGCGCTCCGGCCCTCTGATATAGTTGTGGCGTGATGCCCGTCCGACCAGGCACGCTGTACCTCGTCGCAACCCCCATCGGCAACCTCGAGGACGTCTCGCTGCGCGCGCTCAGGATCCTGCGCGAGGTGAGCGTCGTCGCCGCCGAGGACACGCGGCACACCCGCAAGCTGCTCACCCATCACGGCGTTTCGGCACGCCTCGTGAGCCTGCACGCGCACAACGAGCGGGCCCGGACGCCGGCTCTCGTGGCACGCCTGCTGGCCGGCGAGACGATCGCCGTCGTCTCGGATGCGGGCACGCCCGGCCTGAGCGATCCCGGCGCCGGCCTCGTGCGCGCGGCCGCGGACGCCGGGATCCCGGTCGTTCCCGTGCCGGGCCCGAGCGCCTTCCTCGCCGCCCTCGTCGTCTCGGGACTCCCGACCGCGCCGGTCACGTTTCTCGGCTTCCTGCCGGCCTCGCAGGGAGACCGGCGGCGGGTCCTCGAGGGCATCCGGGCGCTCCGGCACACGCTCGTGCTCTACGAGTCGCCCCACCGGCTCCAGAAGACGCTGCGCGCGCTCCTCGCGATCCTCGGGGACCGCCGGATCGCGGTGGCGCGTGAGATGACGAAGATCCATGAAGAGGTGTTCCGGGGACGCCTCCACGAAACCCTGGAGCACTTTTCCGCCCACCCGCCCCGAGGAGAGTTCACGCTCGTGATCGAGGGCGCGTCCGCCGCGGAGGCGGGCGTACTGGCTCACGCGCGTCCTGGCTACGCCACAGGCACAGGCCCTGCCCCCGCCGGAGCCCCGGCGCCGGAAGAGGCCGCGCCGCGGGCCCAAGAGGCGGCGCGCGCGGCGCTGCGCGCGGCCCTCGCAGGCCATGCGGCGCCGTTCGAGGCGGTGCGCCGGGCGGCGCGGGCGAGCGGGCTCCGCCGCAACGAGGTGTACCGGCTCTGGCTCGCGATGAAGCGGGAGGCGGCCCAGTGAAGATCGCGCATACCGCCGGGACCGAGGTCGAAGCCGTGATGATCCAGGGCATCCTGGAAAGCGCCGGGATCCTGGTCGTGCTGCGCCCGCAGCAGATTCCGGGCTACGGCGAGGTGCTTGAGAGCGCGACCGGCGTCTGGGGCGATCTCCTTGTGCCCGACGAGCAGGAAGCAGAGGCGCGGGCGCTCATCGCCGAGTACTTGACCTCGCTTAGGGACGAGGCGCGGCCGTGAGCGCGGCACGGCTCAGGGGGATCGTCGTCCCGATCGTCACCCTGTTCGACGACCGCGGCCGGGTGGACTAAGCGGCCAACGTCCGCCACATCGAGTGGCTGATTGCGCATGGGGTGCACGGGCTCTTCGCGCTCGGCACGACGGGCGAGTTCACGTCGCTGTCGCGGGAGGAACGCCGGGCCTTCGCGGAGCTCGTCGTGCGGACCGTCCGCCGGCGTGTTCCCGTCCTGATCGGGTGCGGCAGCCCGTCGACGGACGAGGCGATCGCGTACGCCGCGCACGCCGAGGAGATCGGGGCGAGCGGCGCCGTCGTGGTGCTCCCCTACTACTGGATCCCCCCGGACCGGTCGATCCACGAGCACTTCCGGCTCCTGGCGACCCACACCCGGCTGCCCGTCTACATTTATAACTTCCCGGCCCTCACGGGCCGCAGCATCCCGCCCGAGCTCGTCCTCCGCCTGGCCCGGGACCACGAGAACATCGCCGGGCTCAAGGACACCGTGGACAGCATCGCCCACATCCAGCAGGTGCTCGCGCTCGTCAAGCCTGCGCGGCCGGAGTTCTCGGTGCTCGCCGGGATGGATTACCACCTCCTGAACACCGTCCTGATGGGCGGCGACGGGTGCGTCCCGGGTACGGCCAACTTTATCCCGGACCCGTTCGTCCGGATCTACGCCGCCGCGACGTCAGGGAAACTCGATGCCGCGGCAGAGGAAGCCCGGAGGATCGCCGGGATGCCGGCGCTCTTCAGCGGCGAGGCCCCGGCGTTCATGATCATCAAGGAAGCGATGGCCCTCGCCGGCCTGATCCCGCATGCGGCGACCCGGCCGCCGGCCCTGCCCCTGTCGGAGGACGAGCGGCGCCGGCTGCGCCGGGGACTCGAGGGCCTCGGAGTCCTGCGGTGAGCACGGTCGTGCACGTCGCCTGGAGCGACGTGGAGGCCGCCGTCCTGAAGGGGGACGGCGAGGCCCGCGGATGAGTGCGGTCGGCCCGCGGGCCGCGAGGAGCAGCCAATGACCGGGAGACCTGATGAGCTGCGGATCGGCCTCCTCGGGTGCGGCACCGTCGGCGGCGCGGTCGTCCGCCTCCTCCGGACCAACGGCGAGGAGATCCGCCGGCGGACCGGGGTGGGGCTCCGCGTCACCCGCGTCGCGGTCGCCCACCCCGAGAAATCCCGCGGACTGCTCTTCGACCCGGGCGTGCTCACGGGGGATGCCGCGGCGGT
>JAPVSX010000176.1:0-5722 GCA_047519495.1 Armatimonadota bacterium | reverse complement strand
GGAGTATACTGGCTGTGAAGGACTGTCATAGTTCGTGCTGACGGACATGGGGCCGTGGAGGGGCGCAAAATGCCAGGAAACCAGCCCGGGCCGCACGCTTCTGCCGCCGGCACGTTCGCTATCGGTGGAGATCTACCCGTCAGCCGGCTCGGCTTTGGCGCGATGCGCATCACAGGACCGAGCGTGCTGGGCGAGCCGCCCAACCGTGAACAGGCCAAGGCGGTCCTCCGGCGCGCCGTGGAGCTCGGCGTCACCCTCATCGACACCGCCGACTCCTACGGTCCTGGGGTGTCCGAAGAGTTGATCGCTGAGGCGCTCTACCCATATCCGGCCGGGCTCGTGATTGCCACGAAAGGCGGGCTCGTGCGCCCGAGGGGTGGCTGGATTCCCGACGGCCGGCCCGCGCACTTGCGGCAGGCGCTGGAGGGCAGTCTCCGGCGGCTTCGGTTGAATCGGATTGACCTCTACCAGCTGCACGCTGTGGATCCGCGCGTGCCGATTGAAGAGTCGGTCGGCGCCCTCGTCGCCTTACAGGCTCAGGGGAAGATTCGGCACATCGGGGTGTCCAATGTGACCGTGGAGGAGCTCTCCCGCGCGCGCCGCGTGGCGCGGATCGTGTCGGTACAGAACCGCTATAACCTTGCTGACCGCGAGTCGGAGAGCGTCGTCGATGTATGCGAGCAGAACGGTTTGGGCTTCCTTCCCTGGTACCCCCTGGCCACGGGGAGCCTTGCCAGGGCACGCGATCGGCGCATGCGACAGGTCGCACGCCACCATGGAGCCACGCCCGCGCAGGTGGCGCTGGCGTGGCTGCTCCGGCGATCCCGAGCGATCCTGCCGATTCCCGGAACGTCCTCGGCAGCCCACCTGGAGGAGAACGTCGCGGCCGCGGGCCTCCACTTGAGCGATGAGGAGTTCGAGGCGCTGGCTGCCTGATCTAAGCCACAGGGATCCCTGATTCGGTCATTGAAGCAAACGCATCCCTGCCCGGACTCGTCTACCTCAGCGCCCGGCGGCAGACCTCCGCAAAGGACTCCGCCGGCACAATCGTGTCATCCTCCTGTATTGGCGTGCCCGCAGCTTACAGGATCGTGTCTTCCGGGTTCGGCCGGCCTTCCGCGAACCGGGACGGCCGCAGCGCGTGCACGTCGAGCGAGTGGGCGCGCCCGTCCACGATGATCTCGGCGAGCAGCTGTCCGAGCGCCGGCGAGTGCATGACGCCGTGCCCCGAGGATCCGTTGATCAGGTACAGCCCCGCGACCCCGGGCGCGGGACCCAGGAGCGCGTGCCGGTCGGGCGACATCTCGTACAGCCCGGCCCAGCAGCGGTCGAGGTCGATCTGCGCCTCGGCGAGGATCGGAAACCGGTCGCGCGCCCGCGAGAGCAGCTCGTCCAGCCAGCGGGGGTCGAAGCTCGTGTCGAACGGGTCCGCGCTCGGATGGTCGCGGTGCATCAGGAGCAGAACGCGTCCGTCGCGCACGCGCAGGTGGACGCCGTCCCACTGGCAGATCGTCATCGGGATGTCCTCGGCCAGACCGGAGAACGGGTACGTGATGGCCGTCTGGCGTTTGATCGGGCGGACGGGGATCGCTACACCGAACGGCTTGCCGAGCTCGCCGGCCCAGGGTCCCGCGGCATTCACGACGCGGCGCGCGGCCACGTCACCCGCCTCCCCGCGGACGCCCGCGACGCGGCGCCCGCCCCCGGGCGTCCCTTCGAGCACGTAGTCGATCCACCCGGCGCCGTACTCAAACCGGACCCCCAGGCGCGATGCGGCTTCCGTATAGCCGCGCATGATCTCGAGCGGGCGGATGAAGCCGTCGATCGCGCCCAACGTCCCACCCAGGAGATCATGGGCGCGCACCCAGGGCACGAGGCGGCGGATCTCCTCGCGGGTGACCTCGCGCACCTCACGGACGCCGGCCGCGCGCTGGACGGCCATCGCCCGCCGCAGCGGCGCGAGCTCCGCCTCGGTCCGCGTCATGAAGAGGTAGCCGCAGGGCCGGTACCCGGGATCCACGCCGGTCTCGTCCCGGAACCGCAGCAGCCTCTCGCGGGCCAGCAGGGACAGGCGAACGTTGACCTCGCTGCCGAACTGGACGCGGAACCCCCCGGTCGCCTTGCCGGTGCTGCCGAGCCCGGGCCGGTCGAAACGATCGAGCACGAGGATGTCCCGCACGCCCCGGCGGGCCAGGTGGTAGGCGACACTTGCGCCCATCACGCCGGCGCCGATGACGACGATCTCAGCGGCCTCCGTGCGCTCCTCGCCCTCCCTTCGGGCCGGCGCTGCCGCCCGCCCGCGTTGCGAGACTGTCGTCTGCGCGCCTACCCGAAGAGGCGCGGCTTTGCGAGCAGGGCGCGAAGCGTGGCCATCTTGCCGATGTGGTAGTTCCGGTGCGCGCTCACGTACATCATCATCTCCCCGACGTTCGTGTAGGCGCGCCCGTCCACCGGTTTCGCGAAGTCAGCCTCGCGCGCGGCCCGGAGCAGCGCCTGCTGGACGCCGTCGAACGCAGCTGCGGCGTCGCCGAGGGGCGGGTAGTCCGCCTGTCCGCCGGTGCCCTGCTTGAACAGGTCGACGAACCGCGGCGGGACCGCGTACGTGCCCCCGGCGCGGCCCACGAAGCTCGAATCGACGACCACGATGTGCCCGAGCTGCCAGATGACGGGCGTGAGCTTGCCCGCCAGCATGCGGCGGGCCTCCTCATCGGAGAGGTCGGCGATGCAGCGCTTGGCGCGATCATAGGATACGGTCAACTGCTGGGCGAGCATCGAGCGCATGTCCATGGGGTCCGTCCTTTCGCGCTCCGGCGCAGCGGAGAGCCGGAGGAGAAGTGATGCGATGACGTTCGCCGGAAGCGGGTTGACCCCTCCCCCGGCATGCGGCAGCTGCGCCGCCGGTCCCCGGACGGGCGGCCGGCATGCCGCGGCCCCGGGGGCACGGCACCCCCCCGGCCGCCGGATCCGGTGTGCGCTCGCATGCGCGCTCAGAACGTGATCACGTGCGCGTTGACCGCCACCATGACCCCGGCGATGATGACCGGCGTGCCGATCACGATGACCGTCTGGCCGACCTGCAGGTCGTTGAGTGACCGCGGCCGGCCGTCGGAGATGATCCGGGTGTCGGGCGCGACGTTCACCGACACCAAGTTGTTGACGATCAGCAACTGCTGGTTCGGGCTCTTGAACGTGATCCGCCCGAGGACCTGGTAGGCGCCGGCGAACACCACGTCGATCCGCCACGCGGTGACGGTGTTGTCGGCGTTCACGATGCCCTCGACGCGGACGACGTCGTTCGGAATGATCGCCGCGAACGAGGTGCGCTGCCCCGTGACGGCCGTGTCCGCGGGCACGAGCACGACGCGGGCCCCGCCGTCGCGGTCGAGCACGGTCAACGTGCTGGAGCTCTTGCCGACGACGACGCCCGGGGGGACGAGCTCCTGTGGGATCGGCTCCGGCTGGAGCGCGACCCGCCGGTTCAAGATCTGGGCGAGGAGACAAAGCAGCCGGCCGTCGTCCAGCCGGAACGCCTCGAGCCGCACGCGGTCGCCCACCTGGAAGTCGGTGATCCCCGCCCGCCCCGCCCGGCGGACGGCGTGTTCGTCCTGATTCTCGCCCTCATCGTCTCTCGCGCCCAGATGCCCGGTCCAGAGCTCGGTCGCCCACTGCACCAGGACAACGAACGTCCGGGCACCTTCCTGGGCCCCGGCCTCGAGCGTGAACGTTGAACGGATCGGATCGATCGCGGTGATCAGACCGCTCACCTGGACTCTCTCTTTGACCTTGGGCTGCTGGCCGGCCGCGGCCGGGAGGGCCGCGACGGCCACGGCCAGCGCGGCCGCCAGGAGCGTGATCGCCGCTTTCGCGTGCATGCCGTCATCCTCCGAGGAATGCCGCCTGGATGGCTCACCAACCGTTTCTACCCTGCGATGGCGGGGGTGAGACACTCCCCGGTCCTCGATGGCCGGGACCGCGTCGTGGGGACGTGGACCTGGAGCGAAGAGGCCTACTGAACCTGCGCCCGCGCGGCCACCATCCACGTCGCCTCCACCCGGCCCCGCCGGGCGCACACCAGGCGCTGGGCGAGGTTGACCGTGGGGCACACGTGGGCCGGGATGATCTCGACGAGGTCGCCCACCCGGAGGCGGCGCGCCTCCTCTGTGAGCTGCACGCGGCCGTGTTCTTCCCAAAGGCGGTCGATCTGGCAGTCCGGATACCCTCGGATCACTCCATAGCTGTCGCCGCGGCTGCTGAACGGCCCCCGCTCCGCGGTGAGCACCTTGCTGCCGGCGTCGAGGATCGCCACTCCGCCCGACGGCCGGCTGATCACGCGCGCCAGCACGACGAGCGCGCACTCCTCGGGCCGGGCCGACCCCCAGCGAACCTGGGTGGCGTCGTTGAAGACGTAGGTCCCGGGCCGGATCTCGGTGACGCCGGGAACGCGCCCCGCCGCCCGGCCGGTCGGCGTCGAGCCGACGCTGACCTCCTCGACGGGGATGCCGGCCCCGCGGAGGCGCTCCGCCTCCCGCACCGTGAGCTCGCCTTCCTCGCGGCCCGCCGCGTCCAGGTCGGCCCGGTACCCCCGGTACGTGAAGATGCCGGCGATCCGGAGCCCGCGCAGCCTCGCGATCTGGCGGGCCAGGGCCAGGAGCGGCTCGCCCGGGGCCACGCCGCAGCGTCCCAGCCCGGAGTCCACCTCAAGCACGACGTCGAGCGTGAGCCCGGCCGCCGCGGCCGCGGCGGCGAGCGGCTCGGCCACCTCGACGCTGTCCACCCCGACCCGAATCCTGATCTCCCGCGCGAGCGCGAGGAGCCGGGGCAGCTTGGGGCCGCCGACCACCTCGTAGGCCAGAAAGATGTCGGGGACGCCGGCGAGCGCCATGACCTCCGCCTCGCCAAGCTTGGCGAGCGTCAGGCCGACCGCGCCGGCCTCAAGCTGGCGGCGGGCGATCTCGACGCACTTGTGGGTCTTCCCGTGCGGCCGGAGCCGGACCCCGGCCTGCCGGGCAAACGCGGCCCAGCCCGCGATGTTGGCCTCCAGGCGGTCGAGATCCACGACCAGGGCCGGCGTGTCCAGCGTCTCCAGTTCGGTCAGGGGCTTCACCACGGCGGACATAGGCGTGCCTCCTACGCTGCTCCCCTGGCTCGCTCGGGCGGGCGGCCTCAGCTGGCCGGTCGCCGGCTCGGCGCCGCGTCGAGCCAGACGGTCTTGGCCGACGCCGGCGTCCGCTTCTTCTGGGGGACCTCGGCTGGATAGCCGGCGTAGAGCACGCCGATGATGCGGCGGTCCGGCGGCAGACCGAGGAGCTCGCGCAGGGCCGGGGCGTCGCGCATCGCCCCGGTCCGGAAGTACGTGCCCACCCCATGGGCCCACGCGCCGAGCATGAACGCGTAGGCCGCGCCGTACGTGGCCCACACGTCCTCCTCCCGAATCTCGGGGTCGTCCGCAAGATGGGACGTGACGACGATGATGACCGGCGTCGCCACCGTGTCCTCGTAGACTTTCGTGAGGGCGGGCTGCACTTCGGGCGCGTTGGGGTTGGGCAGCTGGCCGCGGCGGAACTCGCGGCGGATCTCCGCGAACCGCCGCTTGGCCGCGCCCTCCAGCACGAAGAACTGCCACGGCTCGGTCACCCGGTGGTTGGGGACCCAGACCGCCGCGTCCAGCAGGCGCTCGATGAGGGCGCGCGGGACGGGATCCGGCTTCATCTTCGGGATGCTC
>JAPVSX010000175.1:0-1967 GCA_047519495.1 Armatimonadota bacterium | reverse complement strand
GGGGACCGGCTCCTCGATCCACCCGGGCACGAACCGCTCCAGGTCGCACGCCATCGCGATCGCCTGCGCTGCGGTGAAGCGGCCGTGCATCTCGATCAAGAGCTCGATGTCGGGGCCGACGGCGTCCCGCACCGCCTCGACGAGCGCGACGGAGCGGAGGTGTTCGGCGCGCTCCAGTTCCCCGTGCCCCGCGCCGAACGGGTCCAGCTTCAGCGCGCGGTAGCCGCGGGCGACGACCCGGCGGGCCGCCGCGGCGAACGCGTCCGGGGTGCGCTCGACCGTGTACCAGCCGTTGGCGTACGCCTTGATCCGGTCGCGGCACGCGCCGCCCAGGAGCCGGTAGACCGGCTGCCCGACCGCTTTGCCGATCAGGTCCCAGCAGGCGATCTCCACGATCGCGATCGCCGTCATCTCCACGGCGCCGGGGATCTCGTAGTCGTCGCGGCTGATCCGCAGCACGAGGTCCTCGACGTTCTGGGGGTCGCTCCCGATCACGTAGCGGTGGGCGATCGCCTCCAGGTAGGCGGCGACGGCCTCTTCCCGGTTGACGGGCCGGGCCTCGCCGATGCCCTCGAGGCCGTCGCCGGTGCGGAGGCGCGCGAAGACGAAGTTCCGCCACGCGGAGCCCATCGTGTAGACCGTGATGTCCGCGATCTTCACATCAGTCCCCGGCCGGGCTCGTGTTGCGTCTCATAGGTCCGGCGGCAGATCCTGCAGGGGCCCTTCCCTATTGCCTCCGAACTTCGGCGATGCTGCATTAGGCGTGCAGGTATTTGTCGTACCAGTCGAGCGTGAGCTGCCAGACGTCTTTCGCCGCGGCCGCCACGTACCGGCTCCGGGTGTCGTCGAAGAACCCCCGCTCGGCCTTCGGCTCGACCTTGTAGGCCCAGGGCAGGCCGGACTTCTTCATCGCCGCATCGAAGTCCGAAATCTCCGCGGGGGTGTCCCGGTCGGTCTCGGCGAAGACCGCGAGCACCGCCACCCGCAGGCGATCGATAATCGGATTCGACGGGATCCCGCCGTACGCCACCACGCCCGCTTTGAGATCCGGGTTCTGCGCGAGGAGCACCCACGCCAGGTTGCCCCCCAGGCCGAAGCCGAGCGCGCCGATCCGCGTTTTCGCCGCAAGCGGGCGCGACTCGAGGTAGCTCACGGATGCGTTCAGGTCCTGGAGATACTGGGACATCGACAGGGAGCCGAGCGCGGCGCTGATCTTCGCGAGATCGCCCAGCTTTGCCGTCCCGCCCGCGCGTGACAGCAGGTCGGGGGCGAGGGCCACGTAGCCTGCCTTCGCCAGCCGGCGCGTGATGTCCCGGATGTGCTCGGTCAGGCCGAAGGCGTCGTGGAGCACGAGCACGCCGGGATAGATCTCGCCGCCGGCGGGCGCCGACAGGTAGCCGAGCAGCGGCATGATCACGCCCGGGTATTCGACCGCCGCGGCCGAGATCGCCGGGTCGTCGGCGGGCACGGTGATCCCCGAGGTAGTCCGCTTGTCCGGCGGCGATCCGGGCAGCGGAGGCGGCGCGCTCACCGCGCCCGCGACGGTGCTGCCGCGCCATGTCGGCGCGTGGAGCGTTTCGAGGAGGGCCAGCCCCGCGCCGGTACCGGCTCCCGCGGCGAGCAGGCGTCCGAGGAACTGCCTGCGTCCGAGTCGTCCGCCGCCGTGCTGACGACGCATCAGCGCCCTCCCTGCTGTGGCGCCCGCGAGCTGCTCACTAGTGTACCCTCCAGAGAGACACCGCAGGGTTCGGGAGGATGTATCGAGGATGCTCAAAGTGCCTCCGGTGCCGCTCCGAGGAGGGCCTTCGTTGCTGGCCATTCGATGGCCCGTATGAGACTTGCCCCCTCGGAGAGGCCGGGAGGTCCAAACCGGCCACAGGATGATGCGCCCGAGTCCTCGCGGGGCCGGAGCGCCGGTTAGTGAGCGACCGGAAGGGACCTCCCAGCATCGGAGAGTTTCGCACAGG